>JAHENP010000226.1 GCA_018609965.1 Haloferacaceae archaeon | reverse complement strand
TACATATGTCGGGTTAAAATATATCTTCCGGGGCATGATAAGCCACGTGATCAAATTTTGTGTGATGGCTAACTGTATCAGCCGTCCGTCTCGGTCAATCTGTTCGACGGGCCACGAGCCGCGGGTCACTCCTCGCGTTGTTCCGACAACGTTTCCCAGACCTCGGCACAGCCACAGCCGGCGTCGACCCCATCGAGGTGGCTGTCTTCGCGTTCCGCCGTCGTCTCGTCTGTGTCGGTGGTCGTCTCGTCCGTGTCGATACTCTCGTCGACTCCGGCATCGACATCTGCGTCGGGCGCGGTGTCGACATCGGCGTCGGGCACAGTGTCGATTTCGGAGTCCGCGTCGGCACCCCCAGCCGGGGTCTCGTCGGCGTGTGTCTCGCTCACTGTCCCAAATCCCCCTGTTCTCCCGGTTCGAACAGCTCCGGGGCAACGTCTGCGGACGTGTGCTCTGTCGGTGTCTCGTTCACAGACGACCCCCAGAACCCCGACGAGTATCAAGCCACGGGCGACGCGGAATCTGGCCGTAACAACCCGGAACCAGCAACAGTTGCTGGTTTTCGGGACCGCGTTTCGGCGGGTGAACCCACCGACGGCAGTCGAAAACCGGGGTCGTGACGTGTCACCGCTCGCACCGTCGCTTGCAGCCACCGGACAGCTAAAGAGCCGGGAGCACCGTTGTGTGAGCTGTGACGGCGCCACTCCGCGTGTTGGACGACGGTGCGTGGCTCTCCGTGTCGGACAGCCGCGCCGTCGGCGTCGGCGAACTGTGGCGGCTCAGCGGTTTCTGTGAGTGTGAACAGGCCGACTTCGTCGTCGAGGGGTTCACCGGAACCGGCGTCGACGGCCGCACCGTGGAGGTGCGTGCGTACGGCACCTGCATCGTCTGCAACGAGGAGGGCCCGACCGACTGGCTCCCGGTGGGCCGGCTGGTCGACACGGACACACCTCGCCGGACAGACGGTGAACGCGGCGTCTTTCACAAGCTCGCCAACTCCGCGCCCGCCGCCGGCGCCGGGTCGCGTGGTGTGACCAGACAACCGGCAACAAGATCCGGCTCGTCGGAGAACCTGTAACGATTAGTTGGGGCTATCGGCTTTAGATGGGTCCGCCCGTGGGCCTCTGTATGCCAACCGATGTGGAGGAGTGGAAGTCCGAGGTGTACGGACAGGAGATTCGGGACCACCTGATGGAGTTCGCCGAGGAGGGGTGGGAGTCGATCCCGGACGACGAACACGACGCCTGGTTTGAGCGGTTCAAGTGGTGGGGGTTGTACCACCAGCGCGCCGGCCAGGAGAGCTACTTCATGATGCGGATCGGCACGCCCAACGGCGTGTTGGAGCCGGGGCAGTTGGAGGTCGTCGGCGAGGTCGCCGACGAGTACGCCCGCGGCCCCGCAGAGAACCCGGAGTTCGGTGCCGCCTACGCCGACTTCACGACCCGCCAGTCGATCCAACTCCACTGGATTCGGTTGGAGGACGTGCCCGAGGTGTTCGACAAGCTGGAGTCGAACGGGCTGACCACCCAACAGGCGTGTGGTGACTCCTGGCGCAACATCGTCGGCTGTCCCGTCGCCGGGAAGGACGCCAACGAGGTCGTCGACGCCCTACCGGTCGCGGAGAACCTCAACGAGACGTTCAAAGGCGACGAGGACCATTCGAACCTCCCGCGCAAGTGGAAGGTGTCCGTTACCGGCTGCCGGGAGGGGTGTGGCCAGGGTGACATCAACGACCTCGCGCTCGAACCCGCAGAGAAAAACGGCCGGATGGGGTTCAACGTCCGTGTCGGCGGTGGGCTCGCGCGCAACGAGCCGCGGCTCGCCCGCGGGCTGGACGTGTTCGTCGAGCCCGACCAGGCCGAGGCGGTGTCGGGTGGGCTGTCGGCGTTGTTCCGGGAGTACGGCGACCGGGAGAACCGCTACAACGCCCGGATGAAGTTCCTCGTCGACGAGTGGGGCGCACAGGAGGTGCGCGAGACGCTCCAAGAGGAGTTCGTCGACTTCGAACTCGAACGGGCTGGTGAGGACCTGCGCGACCAGTACACGTACAACGCCGGCACCGGGCCGGCCGCCGGCAGCCACGACCACGCGGACGGTGCGGCCGCCGATGGCGGTGTCGCCGCCCAGTACCCCGGTGGGGACCACGACCACATCGGTGTCCACCCGCAGGGTGACGACAACTTCTACGTCGGGCTGAACGTGATGGTCGGTCGGATGGGTGCCGCCGACTGTCTGGAGCTGGCCGAGCTAGCCGACGACTACGGTAGCGGCGAGGTGCGACTCACCCAGCGACAGAACGTCATCGTGACGGACGTGCCGGAGTCGGAACTCGACGCGTTCCTCGCGGAGCCGTTGTTGGACGACTACGCCCCGGACCCGAGCCCGTTCGAGCGTGGCTCCATCGCCTGTACGGGGACGGAGTTCTGCTCGCTGTCGATCGTCGAGACGAAAAACCGGCAGGTCCGGTTCGCTCGCTGGCTCAAAGGGAATGTCGACCTGCCCGACGGGATCGAGGAGTTCCACATCCACCTCTCAGGGTGTACGGCGTCGTGTGCCCAGCCACAGATCGCCGACGTGAGCCTTCGCGGGATGAAGACCCGGAAGAACGGCGAGGCCGTCGAGGCGCTCGACATCGGGCTGGGCGGCGGGCTTGGTGAGGAGCCGCGGTTCGCCGACTGGGTCGCACAGCGCGTGCCCGCAGACGAGGTGCCCGGCGCCATCGAGAACCTGCTCGCGAACTTCGCGGAGGTCCGTGAGGACGGCGAGAGCTTCCGGGAGTTCGTCGAGAACCGCGACGAGGAGACGCTCGCAGAGCTGATCGAGCCCGAGGAGACCAGCTACACGGACCCGTACATGCACAACACGAAGCTGACCTGGTACCCGTACGCCGAGGAAGACGACATGGACGACGGGCCGGCGCCGGTCGCCTCCGACGACTACCCCGTCGAGAGCGACGACTGAGGAATGCCGGACCGACTGCTCCGGGTGAACGCATACACCACGATGGACATGGCGTCGGTGACGACGCTGAAACGCCGCGCTGACGGCACGGACGGTGACCACTCCGCGGCCGACGTGGAGTCGTTCGGCGTCGTCAACGTCACCGCCGGCCGGCGGGACCCCGACGAGATCCGGTTGGAGGTGGAGGCGGACCACACGGAGACCGGACTGCGGGCCCACGCCGAACGTGTCCACCTCGACCCCGACGAAGCTGAAGAACTCGCCGCCGAACTGGAACGGCAGGCGGGTCGTGTCCGTGCGGCGACCGAGGAGACGGACGACGAGTAGCCGCCGCGTCTGGCTCCCCGCTCACGGCTCCTCGTCGCTGCGGTCTGCGGCGACGAGTCCGTTCTCGAACCCCACACCCAACGTTCCGAGCATTGCGAGCATCACGGCCGCGTAGACGTACCACGGGGCGTCGATGGTCTCCATCAGACTCACCGTGAACACGAACACGACGCTGCCACGACCCATGAGCGTTCCTTCTCCCCCGTAGAGCCGTTCACGGACGTTCGGCCGGAGACAGATCTCGACGGCTGCGACCGTGACGGTCGCGGCCAGTGCCGCCTCGGTCGCCGCGCCCTCGAAGAAGACAACCACACCGCCGAGACCGACCGCTGCGACAATCGCAACGACGTTACGGAGTGGAATCACACCCGACCGTACCCACGGCCGTCGGGTCAGTGTGTTGGTCGTCGTCCTGTCTCGTTGGAATCGGCGAGTCGTTTTTGACCCTCCCACTCGTCTGACGAGATGTGGCCGGCGGTGACTCACATCCCCGTCTTGCCGCCGTGGCCACCACCGTGGTGACCGGGCCCACCAGACCCCCCTCTGGGCCGGTCACGCCCGGACCGGACGTGTCTCCCGCCCACCGAGACGCGTCCGGCCGTGGTCGACACGAACGTCTCCTTGAGGCGGCTCCGTTCTCCAGCCATCGAACCGCTTACGAGTCCGGCGCGTCTACGTAATGGTGTGCAACTACAGACGCTCCACCCCCGGGTGCGACTGGTGTGGATCGCGAGCACGCTGGTCTCGGCCGGATTCCTCGCGGGGTTCGGAGTGGCCGGCGACGCGTTCGGGATTCGGCTCCCGGTCGGTCCGTCGCCGTTGGCGTTGTTCGGCGGGCTCGCGGCGCTCGTCGGACTGATGGGTGTGGTGTTCGCGGTGCTCCGCTACCGGGTGTGGGGGTACGAGGTGCGTGACGACTCGTTGTATCTCGTTCGCGGGGTGCTCACGCGCCGGGTGTCGTCGGTGCCGTTCGTCCGTGTCCAACACGTCGACACCCGGCGCGGGCCCGTCGAGCGGGCGGTCGGGCTCGCGAGTGTCGTCGTCTACACCGCTGGCTCCCGCGGGGCGGACATCACCGTCCCTGGACTGACGCCGGACCGCGCGACGGAACTGCGGGAACGGCTCCGGGAACTGGCAGCCGACAGCGACTACGACGCGGTTTGACCTTTTATGCGCAGACTCCACCCACGCTCGGCTGCGGTCGACGCCGCACAGGGCGGGCTCCAACTCGGCTCGCTGGGCCTGTTCGGCGGATTCTTCCTCGCCAACGAGGCGAGTGTGCTCCCCTTCTCGGTCGCCCTGCTGCTTGCGCCGCTGGGGTTCCTGTTGGGTGCCGGCTACCAGGTCGGCTACTACTACCGGTTCAGCTACGAGCTGAGCGAGGAGGAGCTGTTGGTGACCAGCGGCGTCGTCGGCCGACAGCGACGGGAGATTCCGTTGGAACGAGTTCAGAACGTCGACGTGAGCCGCCCGGCGCTGAAGCGTGCGCTCGGGCTGGCGGTCGTCCGGTTCGAAACCGCCGGCGGCTCCAGCACCGAGGCGACGTTGGACGCCGTCGACCCCGACGAGGCTGACCGACTCCAACGACAGGCTGGGCCGGAGGCGCGTCGCCGTCGTGAGGGGTCGGCGGGTGACACGACCGACGAAGCGAGCGACGCGACGGGCGACGGCGCCACCGCCCCGTCCGGGAGTGGTGGCTCTGCCGTGGGTGACGCTCCCGCCGCGAACGGCGTCGGTGACGCCAACCCCGGCGCGCGAGTCGACGACACCGAGGTCGTCTACGAGATCTCCAACCACGAGCTCCGGGTGTTGAGCGCCGTCTCCTTCCGGCCGGGGGCGTTCGCGATCCCGTTCGTCGGCATCCCGTTGGGCGGGGAGGATCTCGTCGTCCGCGCGCTCCAGTTCGTCGGGATCGACCTCCGGGCCGGACTGCGGGAGTTGGCGCGTCTCGACCCGACGACGCTGGCGCTCGGCGCCGTGGCGCTGGTCGCGGCGTACCTCCTGGCGGTGTGGCTGGTGAGTGTCGTCCTGACGTATCTCCAGTACTACGGCTTCCGGCTGGAGCGGACGGGCGACGAACTGCGCTACGAGCGCGGGCTGGTCGGCCGGTACTCCGGGACGATCCCGCTCGGGAAGGTCCAGACCGTCCGGCTCGGCGAGAACGTGTTGATGCGACAGCTGGGGTACGCCGCGCTCGCGGTCGAGACTGCCGGCTACGCGGCCGGGTCCGGCGGCGACGGCGGGTCGGAGACGACCGTCCCGTTGGGCGTTCGGGGTGACGTGTTCGAACTGGCGCGTGACGTGTTGGCCGCCAGCGACGACACCGGCCGCTACGAGGCGAGTGAGGAGCTGCGCGGTCCAGACGCGAGCGACAGGTTCGCCGACTCAGACGCGAGCGACGGGTTCGCCGACGCGGACGCGGACGAACTGACGGCGGCGGAGACGACGCCGGTCGCGGACCCCGCGTTCCAACAGCCGGCGGAGCGAGCGCGGAGTCGCTACGTCCGACGGTATCTGATCGGGCTGGGGCTGGTGTGTGTCGGTCTGTTCGGCGCGAGCCGGCTGACGGGCCTCCCGACGGCCGCGGCGGGGCTCCCGGCACTGGTCGCGCCGTTGACCCCGTTGGCGGCCCGGCTGAAGTGGCGCCACCGCGGCTACCACGAGACAGAGTGGTCGCTGGTCACCCGTGAGGGGTTCTGGCGACGCCGGACCCGGATCGTCCCGGTGTTCCGGCTCCAGACGGTGTTGGTCAGCCGGACGATCTTCCAACGACGGTGGACCCTCGCGAGCGTCACGGCCGACACAGCCAGCTCCGCCGGTGGCGGTGCGGTCGTCTACGACGTGGGGCCCGAGCAGGCCGAAAAGCTCCGAGTGTCGTTGCTCGACCGACTCGACAACGCCCTGTCCGAGCGACGCCGCGCCGCACGGAAGCGTGCACGGCGTGCCGCGGCCGGCGGGGAGCGTGTCGGCCCGAGCCGGGCGCCCGCCGCGAGCGACGAGGAGCCCGGGGGGCACGCGGAGACGGCCCGTGGCGACGAACACCGCGAGCCACAACACGACGGGAGCGACGCCGCCACCTCGGGAGAGGGCCGGGCAAACGACGAGACGGAGTTCCAGTGGGTCGACGGTGTCGATCCCGACGGGACGCCGACGAACGGTCACCACGACGACGAGGGGTAGCCGTCTGCTCTCGGCGTGTGTTCACTCTGCGGCAGCGATCTGTTCTTCGAAATACGCACGTAGCCGCTCAACCGTCTGGTCGACACGGTCGAACCGCGCGACGACGACCGCTCACCCCACAGTGAGCAACGTGTTCAGCGCGTCCGGAACGACGAGCACGTCGTCACCCGCGTCGAGTGCGTCGTTGCCGTCGGTCACCCACACGTCGTGGTCGCACAGCAGGCGGGCGAGCACGAACGCCCGTTGTGCGCCGGGGTCGTAGCCGTCCGGCATCGACTCGTACAACGACGCCGGGGAGTCGGCGGCCGCGACCGCCTCGGCGACCCGGACCGGCACGCCGTCAACGCGGCTGACCTCGACGGTCGTAGTTCCCCGCCAACGGGGCGAACCGGCCGAGCACGACGGAGACGGCGTCGGGGTCGGGACGACGGTCGACCAGCGCAGAAAGCAGTGTGTCGTCGGGGGTCGCGTGTATCACGTCGGTGACACCGACCGCCACGCCGTCACCAGGGTCAACGACGGCCGACAGACGTGGGCCGTGTAGACCGTCGAGCACACGCTCTGCGACCCGGCGCGGATCGACCGCCTCACCGCCCGGTGGCGTCGCACCCGTCAGCGTGGCGGCCGGCGGCGGCCCGAGCTGACTGGCGTCTACCGACCGACCTGACCACCGTTCAGATGGTGGCGTTACCGAATCTGAAAATTTTCGCCGGACGTTTTTTGTCCTAGTAGTCGAACCGACTCACACGACAAATGTCCGAGAGTACGCGACCGGATGGAGTGGTGGCCGCGGCCGAACGGTCGCCGTTCCCCCGTTCGGAACACGCCGAGTCGTTGCACAGTGTCGAGCCGGCGGTTGAGCGGACGGAGGCAGACCGGCTGCCGGCGGTCGTCCGGGCACTGTCGGACGAGGGTCACGGGTTCGCCGGTGGGGACGAGCGTGCGCTCGCTTCGGCGGTCGCGTCACCGTACGTGACCGACTCCCCCGCATACGACGACGCGTGGGAGCGTGTCCGTCGGGCTGGAGGGAGTCTCGTCGACTACGTGGAACTCCACGCCGCACTGCTGGAGGGTATCGTCTCGGAGACGCTCGCGGACGCAGATGTCGACTCGGAGACGGCCGCCGAGTTGGAGGACAGTCTCGCGGCCGCTGTCCGGACGACCCGCGAGAGCCTGAAACGGCCGATCGTCGCGCAGGGTCGGACGGACGGCGCCGCCGAAGAACCGGCGGGGCTCCAGGAGGCCGACGGCGACTCCGGCCCACAGGGCGACGAGACGGACGCAGGTGAGGGGGGCGCGGCCGACGAAGGAGACAGAGCCGATAATAAAGATGCGGCCGACGAGGAAGAGGACGGGCAGACAGACTTCGACTTCAACTTTGAGGGGCTGGGTGACTCGATCGAGGATCTCCAGCTGTCGGCGCGGGACATGTCCGACCGGATCGGGACGGTCAACGACATTCTCGCGGACCAGTCGGATGCGATTGGAACGGTTCGCGGCGAGGTCGACAGCCTGTCGGCGACGACTGAGGAGATCGCCTCCTCGACGAGTCGGGTGAACGAACAGGCCGACCGCGCCGAACGGCTGGCCGTCGAAGGGGTGGAGATGGCGGAGACGACGGTCGACCGGATCGAGACGGTCGAGACCAAACACGAGTCGGTCGTCGACGATGTCGGTGAACTGGAGAGTCAGGTCGACGAGATCGACGGGGTCGTGGACGTGATCAACGACATCGCCGACCAGACGAACATCATCGCGTTGAACGCCTCGATTGAGGCCGCGCGGGCGGGTGAGGCCGGCGACGGGTTCGCGGTCGTCGCCGACGAGGTGAAGGAGCTGGCGGAGTCGACGAAGGCCCGTACTGGCGACATCGAGACGACGGTGAACTCGATCAAGTCCGACACCGAGGAGACGGTGGCGAACCTCCAGGAGGCCAGCGACGAGATCCGCGACGCCACCCAACGGGTCGACGAGATGATCGACACGCTCGAAGAGATCGCTGAGGCCACCCAGGAGGCGTCCAACGGCGTCGAGGAAGTGTCGCGGGCGACAGACGAACAGGCCGCCTCCGCCGAGGAGGTCGCCTCGATGGTCGGGGAGTCCGCCGACAACATCGCCGAGATCTCCGACGAGATGGACACGATCAGCGCCTCCAACGAGATGTTCGAGATGGTGATCGACGACGCGCTCGACACCGTGCGTGAGGCCCAAGAGGCGACCGCAGAGCTGAACGCGGACTGACGGCCCTCGCCGCGCAGGTCAGGCAGTCTCGACGCGGTCGAGTAACGAGGGCTCGTCGTTCGCGGGGCTGTTGACAGCCGTCGACACCGGGTAGGCGTGCATCTCTGCGTCGTCGTACGGTTCGAACAACGTCTCGTCGTCGTCGCCGGCGAGCCAGTCGCTCTCTCGTTCTGGCGGGATGATCACCGCCATCCGGTCGTGGAGGTCGGCGATCAGGTCGTTGGGTGCCGTCGTCAACACGGCGAACGTCTCCCGCGGCTCGTCGTCGGTCTCGCCGTCGGCGCCGAACTCACCGAGCCCCGCCTGCCGGGTCGCGGGGCGCCACCGTTCGTGGATTCCCGCCATCGCGAACGGCCGGTCGTCCTCGAACGCGACACGGTACGGGCGTTTCCCCTCGCCGCGGTCTGCCCACTCGTAGAACCCCGTCGCGGGGACGAGACACCGGCGTGACTCGTAGGCGTCCGCGAACGACCGTTTCTCCGCGACCGTCTCCGCCCGGGCGTTGATCAGGTCGAACGACTCGTCGGCCCACGACGGGGTGAACCCCCACTCCATCCGTTCGACGCCGCCGTCCGTCACCACCGGCAGTTCCTGACCGGGGGCACAGTTGTACCGCGGCTGAAACTCGTCGAAGCCGACGCCAAACCGGTCGGTGAGCGTCGCAGGGTCGGTGTGCAGTGAGTAGCGTCCGCACATTCTCACCAGCCTGTCGGGTTGTCACGGGCAAGTAGGTGTGGGTCTCCGTCAGACGGTTCGGTCGGCACGCTCGCGAGTGCGGCGGCAGACACGCCCGCTACGACGGGGACGACGAGAACAGATCGCTCGCTCGGTCAGTCGGCGGGGGGGTGGCCCCGGGATCACGACCCGTCACAGCCGTGTGTAGGCACTCGCCAGCGCGAAGCCAGCGAGGACACCCACGGCGGCGGTCGGGTACGCGACCGCCAGCAGGACGACCACCGGCAGTGCGGCGGCGACGGCGGCGGCGGTCAGTGTCGGCTCGGTACGGTACGGCTCGTCTGCGTGAACGTTGTGTTGGTACATCGTGTCTCGTGGTTGTCGGTCGAATACGGTGCTGGAGTCGACGGGAACGCGAGTCAGTGAACCGCTCGGCGCCTGACGCGAGTCAGCGCGCCGTGACGACGCGCCCGTCGGTCCACGTCTGCCCGAGCCCGCGGCGGGTCGTCCCACCACGACACTCGGCACACGTCGAACACAGAAGCTCGATAGGCTGGATCACGTCGTCACCTCCATACCAGAGAGAGGGGCCCCCGACACTTGAGTCTCTCGCGTACACGGTACCAATTCACACGGGGACAAGCCGCAGATTCGGCTGTTCGGCGGCGCTCGCGCCACGATAGCGACTCCCACGGCGTGGGACACCACGCACACGGCGGGCGCGGCGGCGATCCGTGTGGTAGTAAGTTCGACGACGAGTCGGGGTCGACAGTCGTCGAAATTTCGGGTGTCGTCGCGGGTGAGACGGGAGTCGTGTCGAGTGGGACAGGGGTTGCGGCGAGCGGCACGGCTGGTCGCCCGACTGTCGTGGAAAGAAAGTCGATGGTCATGAAGAAGATCGGCCGTCGCGCGAAGGAGGTCGATGGTCGCGTGAAGAAGGTCGGTCGTCGCGTGAAGAAGATCGGTCGTCGCGTAAAGAAGATCGGCCGGGGAGAGACGAGTCGTCTGCTACGCGGGCACGACTACTCGACGTAGGTGAACCACTCGTCGTGTTCGTCCGTGCGGCGTTCGACGAGATCGAAGAAGGCGTTCTGGAGTTCCTCGGTGACAGGGCCGCGGCCGCCGTTGCCGATCTCGACGTTGTCCACCTGCCGGATCGGCGTCACCTCGGCGGCGGAGCCGGTGAAGAACAGTTCGTCGGCGGTGTGAAGCTCACCCCGCGAGATGGAGACATCGTCGTTGACGGCGTAGCCGCGTTCCTCCGCGAGCGTGATCAGCGTGTCGCGGGTGATCCCACCGAGGATCGACTCCGAGAGCCCGGGGGTGAACAACTCCCCGTCGCGCACGAGGAAGATGTTCTCACCGGGACCCTCGGCGACGTTCCCTTCCTTGTTGAGCACGATCGCCTCCGTGTAGCCGTTCCGGCGGGCCTCCTCGCCCGCGAGCATGGAGTTGACGTACAGCCCCGTCGTCTTCGCGTTCGTCGGGATCTGACTGGAGGCGTGTTTCCGCCACGAGGAGACCATCACCTCGACGCCGTTCTCCAGTGCGTCCTCGCCCAGATACGCGCCCCACGGCCACGCGCCGACCACCACGTCCGTCGGGCAGTCGTCCGGCGAGACACCCAGCGAGTCGTAGCCGTAGTAGGCGATCGGCCGGATGTACGCGCTCTGGAGATCGTTGCGCCGGACGACCTCCAACGCCGCCTCCGTCAGCTCGGCGGGGTCGTGGTCGATGTCGAGATCGTACGGCTTCGTCGACTCGTAGAGCCGTTCGAGGTGTTCGTCCCACCGGAAGACGGCGGTTCCCTTCTCGGTGTCGTACGCCCGCACGCCCTCGAACACGCCGGTGCCGTAGTGGAGCGCGTGGGTCATGACGTGGGTGGTCGCGTCTTCCCAGTCGACGTACTCGCCGTTCATCCAGACGACGCCGTC
>JAHENP010000225.1 GCA_018609965.1 Haloferacaceae archaeon | reverse complement strand
TGTTGTTGACGAAGCTGAAGGTTGCGGGGCTGGCGGGTGTTGTCGCCGCGCTGCCGGTGTTCGTCTACCAGACGTACCGGTTTATGCGGCCGGGGCTGTACCCGAACGAGCGGCGGTACTATCTGGCGGCGGTGCCGACGAGTCTCGTGTTGGCGCTCGTGGGCGTGGCGTTCGCCCACTTCATCGTCCTCCCGGCGATCTTCCAGTACTTCATCGGTTACACGGAGGCCAGCGCACAGTTGGCGTTCGGGCTCAAGGAGACGTTCAACCTGATCCTCCTGTTGATGGGGTACATGGCGGTGGTGTTCCAGATTCCGTTGTTCATCCAGTTGGCGACGATGATGGGTGTCGTCAGCCGGCAGTGGCTGGAACAACGCCGGTTGTTGTTCTGGGGGTCGTTCCTCGGGCTGTCGTTCCTCGTCTCCCCGGACCCGACCGGGATGTCGCCGATCATCGTCGCCGTGACGATGGTGGTGTTGTTCGAGGGGACGTTGGCGTTGTTGCGGTGGACGGGGGGGTGAGGCGGTGGGTTCCAGACGACTGACAGAGACCGCTCGACCTCGATCTGGCTCCGGTGGTGGTGAACCCTCTGTACAGAAGCCTTACACACACAGCCCGTCAACTTCGAGTCATGACAGACGACGAGTCGAGGGACCACGACTTCTCCGCTGGGCAGGGGCTCGAAGAGGACTACGACGCCTTCACGCTCGACCCAGAGGAGCTACAGGCCGATCCGACCGCGGTCGACCCGGTCGACACACGGGTGGTCACGGACGCGCTCGACCGCCGGAACGTCGCCGCAGACCAGGTCGATGTGGAGGAGTTGGTCGAGGTGGGGTTGTCGTACATGCAGATCAACCAGTTCGAGGCCGCCACGGAGACGTTCGAGCGGGCCGCACAGTTCGCGCCCGACGGCTCGCTGGAGGCACAGGAGGCGTGGACGAACAAGGGGGTCGCCCACGCGGAGTTGGAGGAGTACGACGAGGCGATTGGCGCCTACCGCGAGGCGTTGCGGATCGACGACGACTCCAAACACGCCGCCACGGCACACACCAACCTGGCGTACGCACTGTGGGAGTTCGGCGAGAACGAGACCGCACTGGAACACGCCGAGAAGGCCGTCGAGGTCGACCCGCGGTTCGCCGAGGCGTGGTACAATCGCGGGTTTTTCATGGTCGAGCGGGGGCTGTCGGAGGAGGCGGTCAACGCGTTCGACAACGCGATCCGGCTGGGGTTCCAGAACGCCGACGTGTTGGAGGAGAAGGCGCGCGCACTCGAAGAACTGGGTGACGACGAGGAGGCGGAGGCGGTCGCCGAGCGGGCCGAGGAGATGCGCGAGCAGGCGGAACGGGAGATGGTCGAGGAGTACGGAGACGGGTAGATGTCGGTCGTCGTCACGGTCCGGGAGACGGCCGAGGGAACACTCGTCGCGGCCGCCGACGCGGACTGTCTGGGGGAGACGTACGAGGACGGCGCCGTCTCGCTCACCGTCGAGGAGTCGTTCTACGACGGTGAGGGTGCCGAGGAGCTGTCGCCGGCCGCCGCCGTCGACCGGATTCGGGAGGGTGACACCGCGAACCTCGTCGGCGAGACGTGTGTCGAGGCCGCAGTCGAGGCCGGGCTCGTCGACGAGGAGACGGTGTTGGCAGTCGACGGGACACGCCACGCACAGATCGTCTGGCTGTAGTCCGACGCGCTGGGGGTGAGAACACGCCGGCCACACAGACGCCGTCTGGCGGTGGCGCGGGCGTGCGTCGTCCGCGAGCGGGACCGCGACAGACACGTCCACAGAGCCGACACCGGAGTCGGACGGTGGGGTCGTCAGCGAGGCGACTGACAACGTGGCGGAGCCGGTCGCCAACGGCGAGTCGCCGGAGTGTCCCGACTGCGGGAGCGTGACGCTGTACTACTCCGAGGGCTGCAAGACGTGCGAGAACTACAGCCGAAGCGAGTGTTGAGCGGCCGAAACGTGCGTTGAGGCGGCGCGGTCGACGACTCTTTTCTTGTGCGGTGTGAACAACGGTCGTGATTCGTGTCGCGACCAGCGAGAGAGAACGCGAAGCGGCCTTCGCGGTTCGGGAGGCCGTCTTCGTCGACGAACAGGGGATCGACCGGGGGTTGGACTTCGACGGGCGAGACGAGACGGCGACCCACCTGATCGCGGTCGCGGACGGGCCGCCGGCAGACGACCGGCTCGTGACGACTGACGACGGGGTGGTGGTCGGGACGACCAGAGTCCGCGAGCCGGAGCCAGGGCGGGCCCGCGGAGAGCGACTAGCCGTGGCAGCGCCGTACCGCGGCGACGGCTACGGGAGCGCGCTCACGGAGCGACTCGTGTCACTGGCCGCCGAGTGGGGGTGTGAGCGGCTGGTCGTCCACGCACAGGCGAGCAACGTCGCCTTCTGTCGGGCCCACGGGTTCGAGGCCGTCGGCGAGCCGTTCGAGGAAGCGGGCATCCGGCACCGGGAGATGCACCACGACCTCCGGTCGGAGGGATCGACAGAGGAAAGTTCCGGCCGCGAGTAACGTCGATAATGAGCGATCTCGACGCCGACGTACAGACGGCAGACGAGTACGGGGGGGAGGGGCCGCCGGTCGCAGAGAAGCCGTACAAGATCATCTTCGAGGCCAACGCCTGTTTCGGCGCCGGCAAGTGCGCCGAGGTGAGTGACACCTGGGAGATGTCGATCACGACCGGGATGGCGAAACCAGACACCTACTACATCACAGAGGAGGATCTCGACCACAACGTCGAGGCCGCCGAGGTGTGTCCCGCAAAGAAGGGCGACGGCTGTATCCACATCGTCGACCGCCGCACGGACGAGGAGATCGCGCCCGACCCACACGGCGACGGGACGCTGAGTGTCGACTGGTAGTCCCTGTGGTTTGTGCGACCGTTCTCACCACCAGTCAGTTGGGTAGGGAGTGTTGTCAGTCGTAGATAGTGTCACGCGTGTCAACTGCCAACACTCTGAGTTCGTTTTCCTCTCGGAGCCAGTCGACGATTGCCCGGCGTTTGCCGATTCGCAGTGAGTACTCCTCGCGGCCGCGCAGCGGTTTTAATTGACGTTCAGGGTTCGTTCCAGCATCGTCCAGTTTCGACCGGACGCGCGACTCGACATCGTTCGGAAGGTTGCTGAGCTGTTGCTCTACATCCGGGTGTAACAACACAGTCGTCATTGATCGTCACAGTTCTCGCCATTCGTCGGCGCTCGTTCGCCCGTCGACAACAGCCTCGGTCTCGGTGTCGAGTTCGGGCGCGACCTCCGCCCACCAGCCGACGGCACGAGCACCCAGCGTTTTTCGAGCGACGAGCCCGGCGTCGGCCATCGTCTGGAGACGGCGGCGGACCCCTTCTGTCGTCAACTGGATGTCGAACTGTTGGAGCCCTGTGGCGACTTCCGAGACAGTCAACACCGGATCGTCCTCGTAGTCGAACACTTTGAGAATCTCCTGATCCGAGACAGTCTCGTCGAAACGGCCAGCCTCGTCGCGTCCTTGGCTCATGTAGGAGCCAACGAGCCGGGTAGTCATAACCGTTTGGCTCGTGCAAACCGGACCGGACAGCCATCGCGAGCAGAGAGCACTGTTAGTCGCGGTAGGTGTAGAGGCAAATTTGCATCTGAGTCAGACCACCCTACTCCCGTTCAATTTCTTTCCCTGCGGTACACTACGATTCAGACGCGAGCGAGGGCCGCAGGCCCGAGCGAGCGCCCGCTCACGGGTCGTTCCTCCCCGTTCGCGTCGAGGCTCTCCCATCGGTCGAGCCTCGCAGTTTTTGATCGAGCTTTTTTCCTTGGGTGCGCGCTCTGCGCGGACCCAAGGAGTCAAAAAGGTCGTAGTGCGAGGGGAGGGATTTGAACCACGGTCACTCCGCTACGCTCCGTTCCCTGGTTCAAATCCTCCCGTCTCGTCGCTCCTCACTCCGTTCGTCGCGACTGCGAGGGGAGGGATTTGAACCCACGGACCCCTACGGGAGCGGATCTTAAGTCCGCCGCTTTTGGCCAAACTCAGCCACCCTCGCGCGTCCCTTACTGAGACGGGTGAGGATTTGGTCGTTACGGTCGCCGCGAGCCGCAGGCTTTTGTTCAGCCGCGCCCCCACCGGGAGGTATGAAGTCGACTGAGGGGACGGCAGCGGCGAAGCGCGCGGCGGGTGAACGCGCCGCCGCGGCGGTCGTGGACGGGGACACAGTCGGGTTGGGTACCGGTAGCACCGCCGCGGCGGCGATCCGGGCGCTGGGCGAGCGCGTCGCCGCCGGGCTCGACGTGACCGCCGTCACCACGTCACACCAGTCGCGAGCCGTCGCACGCGAGGCTGGGGTGCCGTTGACCGACCTCGCGGACACCGCTCGACTCGACGTAGCGATTGACGGTGCCGACGAGGTCGCGCTCAGCGGTGCCGTCAGCGGGTCGGGCGGCCTCGCTCTCGACGGTGACGAGACGCTCGCGGCGTCGCCGCCACTCATCAAAGGCGGCGGCGCGGCACACACCCGCGAAAAGATCGTCGCTGGGGCGGCCGACCGTTACCTCGTCGTCGTCGACGACACCAAACTCGTCGGGACGCTCTCACACCCGGTTCCGGTCGCGGTGGTGCCGACCGCGGCGGCGACCGTCGAGCGTCATCTCCAGGCGGCCGGTGGAACGCCGGAACCCCGGGACGCGGCACGGAAGGACGGCCCGGTCGTCACGGACGACGGCAACCTCGTGGTCGACTGTGCGTTCGGCGACGTGTCGGAGCCGGCGACGCTGGCGGCAGAGCTGTCGGCGGTGCCGGGTGTCGTCGAACACGGACTGTTCGTCGACACCACCGACGCCGTCGTCGTCGGTCGTGACGGCGACGCCACTCTCCTGTCGGTGGAATAACGGGAAGAGCCCCCAGTTTACAGATCGCGCGGTTGGACCGTCTTCCGGTCGTTGGCCTCTGCGCGGCGTGCCGCGTCGTCGAGGACCTCCGCGACTTCGTCGTCGAGTGCGTCGTAGAAGTCCGACGCGACGTTCTTGTCGTCCAGGTACTCCTTGACGGCTGCCTTGATAATGTGGTCCGCCATGCATACGGCGCTACCAGTCGGCCACTTATAAACGTTCTCAAATTCCGCCGGGAAGACGGACTCACACGGTCGTTCTGCGCAGTTCCGGGTGAGTGTAGCAGGGGTCGGTGAACCGACGGGTACGTGTCCCCGCGGCACCGAGAGCGCGTATGCGCGAGACGCTGGCGGCGGTCGCGGCCGGAGAGCTCACCCCCGCCGAGGCGGAGGCACAGCTCAGAGGGTACACGACGATCACCGACGGCGACCGGGGCGCACGGTTCGACACCGCACGAGAGGGGCGCCGCGGGGTGCCGGAGGGGATTCTGGCGGAGGGGAAGACCACCGCCGAGGTCGCTGCAGTGACGGAGCGAGCAGTCGAGACGACCGGACGGGCCGTGGTCACCAGAGTCGGCGACGAGGCGGCCGCTCGGGTGGCGACGACCGTCCGGGAGCGACACCCCGAGGCGACGGTCGAACGGGACGAACGCGCCCGGACGCTCGTGGTTCACGCGCCCGACTTCGCGTTGCCGTCCGTCGACGGGACGGTCGCGGTCGTCGCGGCCGGGTTGGCGGACGCCCACGCGGCCGGCGAGGCGGCGGTGATCGCCCGCGAGGCCGGGCCGACGGTCAAGCGCTACGACGACGTGGGTGTCGCGAACCTCGACCGGGCGTTGGACGTGGTGCCGGCACTGCGCGAGGCGGACGCGGTCATCGTCGCGGCCGGGCGGGAAGGGGCGCTCCCGACGGTGATCGCCGGCCGGCTCGACACGCCCGTGATCGGGCTCCCGGTGTCGGCGGGGTACGGCGCCGGCGGCGACGGGCAGGCCGCGTTGCTCGGCCTGCTCCAGTCGTGTACCGTGTTGTCGGTGGTGAACGTCGACGCCGGCTTCGTCGCCGGGACACAGGCGGCGTTGATCGCACGACAGTGACCCCGACGAGGCCGTACCCACCGGTCCGTGGCGAGGGTATTTGTGTTGTCGTCACGTACCACGAAATACGGCAAACGCCAGCCGACCATGCCACGCTGTGACCACTGTGGATCGCACGTGTCCGACCGCTTCGCGCGCGTCTTCAGCGACGAGCGGGGGCGACTACACGCCTGCCCCTCCTGTTCCGCCAACGCAGGAATCGCCGAAGCCGCACGGGCACGGAGCCGCCACGAGTGAACGGAATCGACCGGATCGACGCCACCCCGTCGGAGTGTGTCGTCGCCACCCTGCCGGAGTGTGTCGTCACCCAGCACCGCCCCGTCGAGGGGTTCTCGGCGCACGACAGCCACGAGTGAGCCGTGAGTGATCACTACGTCTACCTGTTGTTGTGTGCCGACGACAGCCTCTACGCCGGCTACACGACCAATCCCGCTCGTCGTGTCGCGGAACACGACGCTGGCGAGGGGGCGAAGTACACCCGCGGTCGGACGCCCGTCGAGTTGGTCCACGTCGAGCGGCACGACTCTCGGGGGGCCGCACTCTCACGGGAACACGAGGTGAAGTCGTTGTCGCGAGCCGCGAAGAAACGACTCGTCGAGGGAGAGATGGGGCTCGACCCCGACCAGTTCCGGCCGGCCGGCGGACAGTGAGACGGCCGGCGAGACGTGGGCTGAACGAGGGTGTTTTCTCCCGGCGGCGACAACTGGGACGCGTGCAACTCGGGATTCTCGACATGATCGGGACGGTCGGGATGCTCATCTTCGCGCTCCCCGTCGCCGGCTACGGGATCGAGCGCGCGGTCGGTGGTGATCTCCTGTTCGGCGCCGGGTTCGTCCTCCTCGCGGCGCTGATGGTGGTGCTCCCACAGAAGCTCACCACACCCGGCGACATCCCCGCCGCAGTCGCCGAACGGACCGTCGGCGGGATCGTCTCCGTCGACGACGACGAGACGGAGTGACTCGCCCGGGGGTTGGTGGCGGCGGGGCGTCACCGGAACAACCGGTAGGAGGTGCGGCCGACGGCGATCTCCTTGTTCTCGCCGTCCGGCGCGACACTCGTCACGAGTGTGTCCGTGAACCCCATCGAGTCGCCGGCGCGCAACACCTCCGCTTCCACCCGGAGGTCGGCCGTCGCCGGCCGGAGGTAGGTGACGTTGAGATCAGTCGTCGCCAACGACCCGGTCGTGGGGTCGTCGAACGTCGACCGCAACGCGAACCCCGAGGCGGTGTCGACCAACGACGCCGCGATCCCGCCGTGGATCGACCCCACCGGGGAGCCGGGGTTGACCAGCTTCTCGTCGTACGGCACCGACAGGACGACCCGGCCGCGTTCCAACTCCGTCACCGCCAGGTTCAGCCACGAGAGGAACCCGTGTGAGTCGATGAACGCCGACAGCAACTCCGTGTGTTCCTCGTCCAACGGCGTCGACTCCGTCATACTCCGAGGGAACGGTGCCGGCGTCTTGACCCGTTCGGTCGTTGCCGCTGGCTGGGGTCGGTGGTCGCGACTGCCGGGAGGGGCGGAGGCGACGGCAGACAGCCTCAGTCGTCGGTCGCGTCCACGGCGTCGTCGCCCGCTCGGTCGGTCGCGTCCACAGGGTCGTCGCCCGCTCGGTCGGTCACGTCGACCTCGGTCCGTGAGCCGTCGGTCGGGGTCTGTGCGTCCTCGACGTCGATCGGGACGCCAGTGTCCTGATCACCGAACCCGGCGGACAACACGCGGGTCAGCGCCTCCTCGACGCGTTCGTCCGTCTCGGTGATGTCGTCCGGGTCGACCTCGATGACGAACCCGGTCGTGATGTTCGGTGCGGTCGGGAGAAACACCGTCTCTCTGCCGTCGGTTGTCTGTTTCCCGGTTTTGAACGCGGTCATCCGCATCCCCGGCCACGGCTCGATTTTCACCGGGGTCTGGAGCTCGTCGGTGCCCGTGAGCGCGGTCTCGACGGCCAGTTTCGACGCGTTGTACAACACCCGCAACACCGGGACCCGGTTGATCGTGTCGTCGATCACACCCTCCAACACCCGGCCGGCGGTCGTCCGCATCAGGTAGCCCGCAGAGAAGACGAGCAACACGAACACGACGAGTGCGATGGCAACCTGTGCCAGCTCCACCGGCACCCACGGCGCGCCCGGGATCATCTCGCTCTCGATGGCCGGGACACCGATGCTGGAGAGCCGGGTGTACACCCAACTGACGACGAAGACGATCACCAGAACGGGGATAATCACGACCAGACCGCTGGCGAAGTCACGCTTCCAGGTTGTCATCTGCGCTACCAGAACGTTTCACCCCGAGGGTATTCAGTACTTTCACATCGTCCGGTGAGGAACAGTCGGCGTCGCGGAGTGACGCCGGCGGTGTGTGACGCCCCCGACCGGTCGCGGGCCACTCGGCAGTCCCACACCGCCGGCGGGCTACACGCCCAACACCGCACGGGCGGCAAACGTCAGGTTCTCCTTGCGTTCCCGCACCCGCCGGTAGAAGTACGAGACCCACTTGTCACCGTACGGGGCGTACTGCCACACCTCGTGTCCCTCGGCCGCGAGCCGGCGTTGTGCGTCCTCTCGGACACCCATCAGCATCTGTACCTCGAACTCGGCGCCGTGGCGCGCCTGAAGCTCCTCGGCGTACGCGATCATCTCCGGGTCGTGGCTCCCGACGCCGATCCCGTCGTCGCGGTGTTCGAACAGGTACGCCAGATCCTCCCGGTAGGCCTCGTCGACCGCCGGCTTCTCGGTGTAGGCGATCTCTTCGTCTTCCTCGTAGGCGCCTTTCACGAGCCGGATCTTCCCCGGAACGTCGACGAGTCGCTCTAAGTCGTCGCGAGTCCGCCGGAGGTTCGCCTGGACACACAAGCCCACACCGCCGCCGTGTTCGGTCGCGAGCGTCTCGAACGCGTCCAGCGTCGTGTCCGTCGTCGTCGCGTCCTCCATGTCACACCAGACGAACACGTCGTGGTCGGCACCCGCCTCCACGACCCGGCGGAAGTTCTCCTCGAACACCTCGGAACCAGCATCGATCCCCAACTGTGAGGGTTTCACCGACACACAGCCGTTGAGGTCACTGGCACCCAAGTCGGCGATCAGCCGCTCGTAGGCCGCCGCGTCCGCGTCTGCCGGTGCCCGTTCGTGGTAGTGTTCGCCCAGGAGATTGAGGATCACCGCGACCCCATCCTTGTTGGTGCGCCGCGTGTGTTCGAACGCCGTCGCCGGGTCCTCGCCGGCGACGAAGTTGCTGGCGACTGGTGGAAGCACGTCTCAGCGTACCGGTGCGTTGGGCTTGAGTGTTCCTCCTCCGAACGAAAAATCTGTACCGAGAGGCGAGTGAACGGTGGTCGACACGTCACCCCGGCGTCGGGCGGGCTTAGGGGCTAATTCCGCCCATCCCGTTCTCCAGGCTACCG
>JAHENP010000224.1 GCA_018609965.1 Haloferacaceae archaeon | reverse complement strand
GAGTTCAACCACTGGCGTCGGGAGTACGAGAAGCGTCGTGCCTCGCTTCAGCAGTGCGGCTCTCGACACGCTCACGAAAACATCGAGAGTGTCGGACAGAAGGAGCACGGACGCTTCGAGATACACCTACACACGGTGGCGAACGAACTTATCGAGGAAGCCACCGAGAACGACTGTTCGCACATCGTGTTCGAGGACTTGACCCACATTCGGGAGAACATTCCCGAAGCGACGTGGCAACACGTTTGGGCGTTTCGACGCCTCTACGAGTACGTCGAATACAAGGCCGAAGAACACGGTGTCGAAGCCGTTCAAGTAGACCCTCGAAATACGTCCAAGCGGTGTTCGACGTGCGGGTTTACCCACGACGACAATCGGTCGGGCAAGTCGTTCGAGTGTCAGCAGTGTGGGTACGAGAACCACACCGACTACAATGCCTCGAAAAACATCGGTTTGCAGTATCTCCGTCGTCGGCAAAATGCAGGCGATGGAGGCGCACCCGTAGATGTGCGCTTGGATCGCGGGACGCTGAACGTGAGCGGGGAGCACGTGCCCCCTGCTTCAGTTGAGGCATAGAACGGGAGTCCACGCGAAAGCCTCGGGGCTTGACCCCGAGGCGATTTACACGTCCGAAGTACTGTTTACGGCGGGCGTGAATCGCGTCCCCGTTCACTCCACTCTCCGCGGATTTATTCCGGTCGGGATCGAACAACCGGTAACTCAATCGCCGAACCCAATCCGGAAACATTGGGGTCCTTCCCGCCGATACGCACCACCCGGTGCTCACAGTACCTCTGCCCCTGCAACACGGGAGGGGGTGACGGCACGACCAATCCAACCCCGTCGGCGTGCGAGCCTGCCACCGTGACTCAAAGGGCAGGCAGGCCGATGGCACGGCCCGTGTCCGTCCGCGGCCCCAACCGTGGGCGGTCGTCCGACGCGGCGTCGGGCGCTGTGCAAGGAGATACCGCGTCCCCGACGGGACGCCGACCCCGCCACACCCCTCACGGGGCTCACGTACCGAGCACGAACCGGAGTACACCCATCGGGTGGAAGCTTGCCCCCGTCGGTGTCGGGGCCGGCCCGACCCCGAGCGCGGGGAACCCCCGGCGTTCACCCCGAGGAGGAGGTCATTCGTAGCAAGTCTGGGAGGAGACGGGCGATATTCCCAATCATACGAACACCGCGACGGTCGCAGACGGTTTAAGATGCCCGCGACCTACTTCCAACCGTGACTGAGTACGTGCTTTACGGCGGGAAGGGCGGCGTCGGCAAGACGACCTGCGCCGCTGCGACGGCCCTCAAGCGGGCCCGCGAGGACGGCCCGACGCTGGTCGTCTCGACGGACCCCGCCCACTCGCTTTCGGACGTCTTCGACGCGCCGGTCGGCCCGGAGCCGACCCGGGTCCGCGACGAGGCGGAGCTGTGGGCCGTCGAGGTCGACCCCGGCGAGCGCATCGGCCAGTACCGCGGGCAGGTGACGGCGGCGCTGGACGAGCTGGAGGACCTCGGCATCTCGCTGGACGACGACGACGTCGACGACGTCATCGAGGCCGGCGTCGCGCCCGGTACCGACGAGGCCGCCGCCATGGACCTCTTTCTCGACTACATGGACGACCCCCGCTTCGAGTACATCGTCTTCGACACCGCCCCGACCGGCCACACGCTCCGGCTGCTGCAGCTGCCGGACGTGATGAGCTCCGCGATGGGGAAGCTCATCTCGGTGCGGTCGCAGGTCTCCTCGCTCGCGGACTCGGTGCGGTCGTTCGTGGGCGGCGGAGGCGACGAGGGCGACGCCGACGCCGATGCAGAGGTGGACGTCGACCTCGAGACGCTGCGGGACCGGATGGAACGGGTCGCCGACGCCCTCCGGGACCCCGACCGCACCGAGTTCCGGGTCGTGCTCATCCCCGAGACGATGGCGGTACTGGAGACCGGGCGGCTGCTCGTGGAGCTGGAGACCTACGGCGTCCCCGTGGGTCGTGCCGTCGTCAACAAGGTCATCGAGGACCCCGAGCCCGCCTGCGACCTCTGTCAGTCCCGCCACGAGAGCCAGCAGGAACAGATCGCGGCGGCCCGCGAGCGGTTCGACCTGCCGGTCACGCTCGTCCCGCAGCTGCACGGCGAGGTTCACGGCCTCGATGCCGTCGAGACCGTCGCCGACCGGCTGTAGGGACGACAACGCTTAGGACGGGGCCGCCCGAAGCGGCCGCGTGGATACTGTCGAGGTCGCGACGGAGGTCCGTCTCCCGCCGGAGGAGGTCTACGAGTTCCTGCTGGACTTCCCGCGGTACGCCAGGTACTCCGAGCACCTCACCGAGGTCCGGCAGTTCGGCGACGGGACGCCCGACACCGAGTACGAGCTGGACTTCGAGTGGTGGAAGCTCTCCTACACCGCCCGCTCGCGGGTCACCGACACGGAGCCGCCGGCCCGCATCGACTGGCGCATCGTCAAGGACATCGACGCCGCCGGCCGGTGGCACGTCGAGCCGGTCGACGACGACACCACCCGCGTCCGGATGGTCGTCGAGTACGCCCCCGACTCCGCCGACGACGACGCCCTCGAGCTGCCGCGGTTCGTCTCCCTGGAGTGGGTCGTCGAGAAGGTCAAGCCGAAGGTCCGGGCGGAGGCCGAACGCGTCGTCCGCCGCATCGTCGCCGACCTCGAGGGCCAGCGCCGGGACGTCACCCTCGAGATCGAGACCTCGTAACCGGCGACGAACGGTGTCCGCGGGCCCGGGGCGCCGGCGACGGCCCGCGGGACCGACCCCCGTCAATCTCCGGGTCACCGCCGGACGTCGACCTTGGCGGTGTCCGGGAGGTAGGCGCCAGTCTCGTGCTTCACCCCACGAGGCCGGCCACGGGAGGAGAAGCGACGTGGCGGCGTAGACCGGCGCTCGCCACGGGCGGTTCCGCCGGGCGTTCGGGGCCGAGGGGGGCGCCGACCGCTTCGAGGTGCGGCGAGAGGGCGGTCGCACCGACTCCGTGGCTCAGCGCCGCCAGAAGTACGTGTCGGCCTGCAGCCGGCCGGTGAGCTCCGCGAACTCCTCGCCCGGACAGTCGTCGCACCGTGGCGGGGCCTCCGGCCCCGCGTACACCGTCGCACAGCGCCGACACTCGAAGAACCGTAGCCCGAGCATACCACACCGAGGGGCCCCAGGGCAAAAGGCGTGTCCACGGCGCGCAGGTCATCCGACCGCGCCGGAGTTCAGGGCAGCAGTTCCTCCAGCTCCTCGACCGCCTCGGCGCCGAGTTCCTGGGCCGGTATCGTCTCGCCCGTCAGCCGCTCCGGCACCGGTTCCGCCGCCGACGGAGCCGCCTCCGGCGACGCGGTCGTGTACTGGTACAGCGGGTAGGTGTAGTCGTTCACCGTGACGCCCCGCGCCTCGTCGGGCGCCTCGACCAGCATCGTCCCCTCCGGTATCCACACGGGCGCCGAACAGGCCACCGGCGTCGGCCCGTCGGCGACCGCTCCCGTGACGTAGGTGACCGTCTCCCGGTCGCCGTCGGCGGTCGCGACGTGGAGGCGGTGGAACCGGATCTCCGGCTCCGAGCCGGTCAGCGCGTCCCTGATGCGCCCGAGGATGCCCATGACCGGGCTCGGGGCGCCGGCTCGAAGAACCCTGCGCCGCGGGACGCTGCCGCAACCCCCCGTGGTCCGTCTGAAACGACGCCGCGAACCCGACGCCGCGGCCTCGTCCTCCTCCGGCGGTCCCGGGCGTTCCACGACAGCGGTCCGGCCTCCTCGATCCCCCCACGTGATGTCCGAGAGCGTGGCGGTACGACCCGGCTGTGGAAGCCCCGGGCTCCCGTGCCTCGAGGCTGGCGTACCGGACTACCGGCCCGTCGAGTCGCGTCCGTGCTGCCGAACGACGGCCTCGCCTGCGACTCCGAGCAGTCCCGGTGTCTGCTCGCATCGGGTGCGGGCCGTATCGTGCTCGCCACGGGAACCGAAGACGTCAGCCAGCGTCCGGAGGCCGTCAACAGTTCGACCGATTGCGCCGTACGTGACCGTTCCTCCGACAGCTCTCTCCCGTATCAGCAGAAGCGCGTAGTTGTGGTGCGCGTTCGGGTCGTCGGGGTCGAAATCGAGGGCTCGTTCGTAGTGGTGTTCGGCCTCTTCGTAGCGCTCCATCGCTTTCAGCAAGAGCGCATAGTTGTAGTGCGCTTCTGGGTAGTCGGGGTCGAGGTCGAGGGCTCGTTCGTAGTGGTGTTCGGCCTGTTCGTACCGCTCCAGTTCTTTCAGCAGGAGCGCGTAGTTGTTGTGCGCCGTCTGGTCCTTCGGGTTGGCTTCCAGGACGTGTTCGTAGTGCTTCTCGGCGAGCTGGTCCGTTCGGTCCGAGCCCAGTTCTTGTGTGAACAGGCCGAATCGCCCGTGGACGATTCGTTCGACGCCGTCGGCGTCGGCGGGAAGGTACCACTCGAGGTCTCCAAGCAGGAACTCCGAGAGGGTCTTGAGGCGTCGAGGGTTTTCGGTCGATTCGTCGATCGCCTCGACCTTGACGTCGTGAGCGACGTACCGTGTTCCGTCCTCGCCGCGCACGAGCCACTGTTCCCGTTCGAGGCGTTCGACGCACGGGTCGAACTCCGTGGCTGCCCTGTCGAGGACGTGCTCGTAGATACCCTCGAGAAGTGACTCGTACAGCGGGATCCCGATGTCCTCCAGGAGCGCGACCGCCCACAGGACGTACCGTCGCTCGTCTCCCGCCTCGCGGATTTCGGCGTACCGGTTCTGCCAGAATTCGAGGGCGCTCGCCGGGAGCCCCTCGACGTCGCCGGCCGTCAGTTCGCCGCCGCTGGCCCGCCCGACGATGGAGGTGACGTACACCGGCGAGGGGTCCGCCCGGCGGGCCTTCTCGACGAGTGCCGTCCGGACATCGTCGGGTGCGGTCACGTCGTACTCCGCCATGGCGCGGTCGACGAGCGCGGCGAGTCGGTCGGTCTCCAGCGGCTCGAGATGCCGGACCTCGAACGGTCCCCACAGCGACGAGTCGGACCGCTCGTAGTCGCCCGGCAGCACGTCCTTGTGACCGCTTCTCGCGGTTGCGAGGACGTGGAGTTCGTGTCCGTCGCGTCCGAGCATCGTCTCCAGCTCCGTGACCGCCTTCCGGAAGACGGTATTGTTGGTCTCGGGGCTGACGTCGTGGACGTCGTCCCAGACCAGCAGGACGTCGCCGTCGAGGGACTCGTTCTGCAGCGGCAGGAGGTCGGAGGCACTCTGTAGTGCGGGCCCGGGTCGGACCACGTGGTCGATGTCGTGGGGGTACGACCGGAGCAGTTCCGCCATCGTCCGTGACTTGCCGGCGCCGCCGGGGCCGAGAAGCAGCAGTCGCTCGGCGTCCCGATGTCCGGACAGCCCCGGACGCGATACGTACTCGACGCGCTGTTCGACCTCGATGTCGCTCGCCGCCGCTGCCAGTCCGGACGCGTCTCCCGGATACAGGTCGTAGAACTCCGCCGGCGTGAACCGCGACTCCAGGTTGGATAGCCGCGCTTCGACCTCCCGGAGGGCCGACACGGCGTTGATGTTCGCCTCGGCCGCCAGCTCCTCGGCGAGCGGGCTGTCCGCTATCTCGGCTGCGAACGCAGAAATCGCCCGCCGGTAGGCGATCGTGACCGCTCGACGAAGCTCCGGCGCCGGCGTCGACGCGTCGTCCGGGTCGCCTCCCCGTGCCGTTGCGATGGCGTCGGCGATCGTCTCGACCGCGTCGTCCTCGCTCTCGAAGACGATGAGTCCGTCCTCGTCACGCTCGAAGGCGTCCTGCCGCTCGAGGTGGTCGACGACGCGCTCCCAGTCGTCCACCACGCCGGCGAGTTCGTCCGTGTCCGCTTCGGCATCGACCTCTTCGATGGCCTCCCGGAGGGCGTCGTTGAACTTCGTTCCGAGACCGTCGATCCGCTCCGAGTACTTGCCTTGACGAAGCAGGGCGGCGATCCGCCCCCGTCCGACGTCGGCCACCCGCTCCAGCCCGACGACCGAGAGCCCCAGCCCGATATCGACGAGCGCCGCTTCTGCGGCCATGCCTGCTTGTTTTCCAGGCGGAAAATAACCGTTATGGACGCTGCGCTCGGCGCGGAGCTACCTCGAGACACCCTCGTCCGGTCGGATCCCTGAGCGAGGCCGGGCAGTCCGGTCCGCTGCGCCTCGCGCACAGTCACCTCCAGCGCGACCTCGCCTACGGCCACTGGCCCGAGCGCTGAAATCAGCGTACCACGGGGTCGTCGAGCCCACGTTTGCGCGCGTGACGCACTACTGGCCGCGTCTTCTCCCGGTCGGTTCTGAGCAACATGACCCCGGGCACGATTCATCAGTGACATCCAGCGTTCCTGCCGGTGCGTCGGATTTCATTATTGCGTTTCACCCACAATCTTGAACTAAATATGCAAGCATATTTCGAGAGATACGGTTATATAGAGGACTGACAACTGCCTGCCCTAATCTTCAGGAGGTGCTTGTAGGCGGGTATATTTCTATGCCTCTCATTGATTATCAAGAAGCATAGGGCTGGAGAGCTGCATCTAAATTGCAAGATAAACACAATCCTTTTAGACACTGGTCCGCAAGAGAGAGACATGAGTACCCCGGAGTTTCCGGAGACTAACGCAGATGTCGAGCCGACGAGTGCCAAGTCACTGAAACAGCGGATCGACGCTGGCGACCAAGTTACCCTTCTTGATACCAGAGCACAACGCGATTTCGAGGAGTGGCATATCAGTGGCGACAACGTCACGACGGTGAATGTACCGTACTTCGAGTTCCTCGACGGGGCCGACGACGAGTTGGTTGCCAACATTCCCGTTGATGAGCCCGTCGCGGTGACGTGTGCAAAAGGGAAGTCCAGTGAGTTCGTCGCTGGATTGCTTGCCGATGCAGGCTACAACACCTCCCACCTTGCTGATGGAATGCGTGGGTGGGCTCGACTATACGAACACACGGACGTCGAGCTAGCGACCGGCACGCTCGTCCGACAGTACCGCCGACCGTCGTCCGGCTGTCTGGCGTACCTGATCGTCAACGGCGGGACTGCCGCGGTCGTCGACCCACTTCGGGCCTTCGTCGATCGATACACGACCGACGCCGCCGATTTCGGTGCCGACATCGAATACGTCCTCGACACGCACATCCATGCCGACCACGTGAGTGGACTGCGCGAGCTGGCCGCCGCAACAGGCGCGACCGCCGTGCTGCCAGCCGCGGCCGCCGACCGCGGCGTGAATTATACTGAGGAGGTGCGAACTGTTCGCAACAGCGAGACGATTGCCGTCGGCGGGGCAGCGCTGTCCGTTCACGCGACGCCGGGCCACACCTCTGGGATGACAACCTACCGGGTCGACGACGAGCTCGTGTTGACCGGGGATACACTCTTCATCGACAGCGTCGCTCGTCCCGACCTCGAAGAAGGGAATGCCGGCGCTCGCGCGGCTGCCGAACAACTGTACGAGACGCTCCACGAGCGACTACTCACCCTGCCGGGCGAGACCCTCGTCGGGCCGGCACACTTCGGCGAGACGACCGACTCTCGCCCGGACGGCGCGTACCTCGCGTCGCTGGCTGATTTGCACGACGAGCTGGCCCTGCTCGGACTCGACCGGCCAACGTTCGTCCAGCAGGTCCTCGAGGACATGCCGCCGCGGCCGGCCAACTATGAGGACATCATCGCAACGAATCTCGGCCGGATGAGTGCCGACGACGACGAGGCGTTCACGATGGAACTGGGACCGAACAACTGCGCCGCAGGGGACTGATGATCGACGCGCTATTCCCGAACGGCTGGCTTCCGTACCTGCTTGGCGGGGTCTTTATTGGACTCGGTACCGCGGTGATTTATCTCGCGACGGCGATTCCGGCTGGTGCGAGCACGTTCCTTGAGTCCACGCTGTCGTACGTATCCGACCAGCCGCGGTTCGCCCGCTATCGGGCGTCGCGTGACTGGCGCGTCGTCTTCTCGGTCGGTATCGTCCTTGGCGCTGCGGCGTACGCGTTTACGCTCGGTGCCGGGCCGTGGACGACCGCCGTTCAGCCGTGGCGGCTCGCCGTCGGTGGCCTCCTCGTCGGCGTCGGCACCCGAATCGGGAAAGGGTGTACCTCGGGCCACGGTGTCTGTGGTGTCGGCTCTGGTTCCCGGACCTCCATCATCGGCGTCATCACGTTCCTGGCAATCGCCGTCGGGACCGCTCAACTCGTTGCTGCCGTGGGGGTGGTTCCGTGAGTCACACGCCGGATCACGAACAGCACCCGCTGTTCATGCCGGTCGTCTTCGTCGGCGGCCTCGTGTTCGGAATCGGCCTTGCAGTCGGGCGGATGGCCCGGCCGGAGGTCGTCCTCGACTTCCTCCAGTTCGAGGATCTCGGCCTCCTGCTCGTAATGGGCGGCGCCGCAACCGTCACCGCCGTCACGATCACTCTCGCCGTTCGATTCGGTCGCCACGCACCGTTGACCGGACAACAATACGGCCGACGGCTGAAGACGTTCGACCGGAATGTCCTCACCGGTGGCGCCGTGTTCGGCGTGGGCTGGGGGCTGTCCGGTATCTGTCCCGGTGCCGCATACGCCAGCCTGGGCGTCGGCAACCTACCGATTTTGTGGGCGATTGGGGGGATGTTCGCCGGCGCGTATCTTCAGGGGTGGCTCCGGACTGCTCTGACCGATACCAGCACTACCGCGGAGGTAGGCATATGATGCCGACGGTCCGCGTAAACGTCTTTATCGCTGCTTCCGGAGGTGACAAATAATGGTTAACTCGATGAGCGAGATGCTGGGCCAGGATCTCGAGTGCGAGTCGCTGCTGGACTGTTTCCACGGCCTGAACGACCTCGACCGGAAGGTGTTCCGGTTCCTCGTCGAGGCCGACGAGCCGCTGACGGTGGACGAACTCGCTGACAAGATCGACCGCGAACGAACCACTGCGTATCGGTCCCTCCAGCGGTTGCAGGAGGCCGGCATCATCGAGAAAGACCAGCGGAGCTTCGACTCGGGCAGCTACTACCACGTGTTCTCGCCGACTGACCCGGACGAGATTGCCGATGCTATGCAGCGCCTGCTCAACGACTGGTACGCGATGATGGGGCAGCTCATCGCCGAGTTTCGCGAGAAGTACGATGAGGTCGAAACCGACAGTGACCCAGCGACACCACCTGACCCAGAATGAGTCAGCAACCGACCGACCCGGACGAGATGGCTGGTGATGCGACCGTCGGTCGCGGGCTCCTCGACGAGGAGATGGGTCCGTCGGGTGCGATGGCACATCTTTACCGGGGTGAAATCCACCGGATGAAGCTATGGCGCGAGCGGCTGGATCGGACCACGAACTGGGCGGTACTCCTGCTCGCGGCCATCCTGACGTGGGCGTTCACGAATGCATCGAACCCTCACTATGTCCTGCTCATCGGGAACCTCGCCGTCGGACTCTTTTTGACCATCGAGGCGCGTCGGTATCGTGCCTACGATATGTGGCGCTCGCGGGTGCGGACACTCCAGCGGAACGTCTTTGCTGTCGGCCTCGATCCAACCCGGGAGCCGGCCGATGACTGGCGCCGCCGGCTCGCCTCGGACTACCACCACCCTGCGTTGAAGATTTCCGCAGAGGAGGCGATTGCTCACCGACTGCGACGCGTGTATCTGCCGCTGTTTGCCATCCTTAACGGTGCGTGGGTGCTGCGGGTGACGGCCTTCGGCCCAGCCGAGTGGCCGACAAGCGCAGCGGTAGGGATGATTCCCGGGACCGTCGTCACGGGGCTCGTCGCCTTGGTATTTGCTGGGACAGTGTTCATTGCGATGCGGCCTCGGACGTGGCGGGCACACGATGAACTTCGGACAGAAGACTTCAGAAGCCCGCCCGAATAATGCTGGCAGGCAGGCGGTTGGACTACCGCTTAGCGCGGGTTCAACAAATACTGGTCTCAGGCAGAAATCGCCGTACGTAAGCAAGGTATTACTATCTAAGACGCATTATATACATATGGCACTCGAATTAGTCTGTCCAGTTGATGGATGCGATGCAACGTGCAGTGGTGATACTGAAGACGATATTCTTGAGCAGGCGACTGCACACGCCGAGGACGCACATCCCGATTTAGAGCTTGATGACGAGACGGTTGCGACGATTAAGGACGGCATTGAAGAAGTTTAACTGGGACTGACCGAGCCGTCGGCTTCGCCACTCACAAACTCCCCCTTTTTATGAACGTAAAGCCACATAGACACGCCTACGGCTTCCCATCCTCACCGTGTTTCTGAGTACGTAAGCTAACCCACTTATATAGCGGTGACATCCTCCTCGCCGTAAACGGCGAGGCTTCCCGTCCCGCAGGTGGGATATTTGCTGGTCTACGACACGACCCGTTCTCGCGGTGCAAAGCATCCGCTATCGCGGTCGAACAGGTATGTCGATGGCTGTGCCACACAGCCGTTACTCCTATCCTCACCATGAGGATTCGGAGTTATCTTCTGTCGCATATTCTCGGCTCCATTACAATCCGCGTTGGCTACCAGCTCACACGACGAGCAGACGTACAATCCGCGCTCGATACGATTCGATTTCGTGTTGTCCCCACATCGTGAACACGTCTTCGAGGTGTTCCACTCGTTCTCTTTCAGCACCTCGACGCCACGTTCTTCGCCTTTGTACGCGAGATACTGATACAGCCGGTCGAACGCCCACGAGTGTAATTTCTTGTTGCCCGCCTTTCCCCAGTCGGACTCACGCACGTCTTCAGGCCAACTCACTGCGAGCGTCCCAACACCGCGTTCAACACACTCGGTGATGATGGCGTCCGTGAGGACGTGGTAGAAGTGCGTTTCCCGATTGGTGAGCTTTCGACGTGCCCACAGCGACTGCGCTGAGGGGCCATCCTCGCCTTCCGTGTCGTACTCCACTCGGGTGAAGTAGTGTTTGTCCTGTTTCAGCGAGTTGCCGGGGTACAACACGTATTCGTCGGGGAACGCGACTGTGGCGATGTTCGTGATGCCGAGATCGATCCCGGCAACCTCGTCACCACACGACTCGCTCGTTTCGAGCTCGACTTTACAGATGAAGTGGAGTTCCCACTCGTCGTTGTTCCAGACGGCACGAACGGTCTGTACCGATTCAACCGCTGTAAGGTCGATATCCGGGCGAGTCTGGTACTCGCAGAGGATGAAGTCCGAGAAGTGTTCTTTGAGGTTCGACCCTTTGCTGAGTCGGACGCGGTTGTTTTTCGGATCGTGTTTGAAGCCGTCTTCTTTAAATGTGATCGTACTCTTAGGCCGGGTATCGCCGTGTTTGCGGTAGCCGGGCGGGTTCGCCGTCTCGTCTGTCTGTCGCAGGTCGAACCACGACTGGAAAGCGCCGGAAAGTTCTTCGATGACTTTCTGACTGGATTGTGCGTTCAGGTCTTTCCAGCGCGTTTGGTTCTTCATGTACGATTTTAGCACGCCCTCGTCTGGGATTTCACCGGTTGCGTTCCAAACTCGGTCGGCTGTCCATCGTGCGACGTTC
>JAHENP010000223.1 GCA_018609965.1 Haloferacaceae archaeon | reverse complement strand
GGACATGTGTGTCGCGACGGTCGCCGAGGGGTCGATCTCGCCGGCTGCCACGTCGGACAGGAGGTCCGTCGCCGTGACGACGCCGACCGTGTCGTCACCGTCGGCGACGAGCAACGAGCCGATCTCCTCGTCTAACATCGTTTGTGCCGCCTCGTCGACGGGCGTGTCGGAGTCAACCGTGACGACGGGTGCACTCATTACGTCTTCGATCGGGGTTGCCGCAGATGCCATACGTCACACTCTCACGCGAGACAGTTATCGGCACCGGCACGCCGCTACCGACGGACGAGCAACGCCACCAATGCGACGATCGCGACGGCTTGCGTCAGCTTGTCGGCGTAGCCGACGGCGGTGAAGTTGCCGGCCTTCACGACGTACCACAGCAGAATCTGGACGGCGGTGAACGGGATCGCCGCCGCGGTCAACAGCCGGCGCCGCCACCCCCACAGGTAGAGCCCGACGCCGCCGAAGAAGCCAAGCCCGGCCAGCAACACCGGCGGTGCGCCCTCCACGACGCCTGCGTAGAGGTGGAACACCCCCGTGAGCGCGAGCAGTCCGACCGCCGCCGCCTCCAGTGTCGAGAGTCCGGTTCCACCGAGTGTTGTCTGATCTCGTGTTGCCACGTGTGTACGAGGACACGGATACAGAAAGAATTGTGGGTTATCCACAGTGACATCGTGCAGATGACAGCGGTGCTGAGAGAGAAGTGCGGAGGGAACGAGCCGAGTAGACGGGTTGAAAAGTGTAGAAAATGTACAATTCTACGTGAGTACGACAGCAGGAAACGACGGAGCCGGGTCGGGAGACGACAGACACAGCTCGACAGCCGGTGAAGCCGAGTCGGGAGACGACAAGGAGACAGGGCAGTCACCGTTGGCGGTCGCGGTGCCGGTGTTCGCGGTGGTGGTGACGTTCGCGGCGGTCGCGTACGGACTTCTCGTCTCGGTCGTCGACGTGTTGGTGGGCGTGTTGGCCTACCCGGTCGCGTCAACGGCACCGTTCGTCGTCATCACCGGCGCAATTCTCACGATCCCGGTGCTCGCGGTGACAACGCTCGTCACAACCCGCGTGGCGGGTGGGTGACGACCAGAGACTTCCGCGACGCTCCGATCACGACATCGACTGTGTAGCTGTGAAAACGTACTGCAAATCCGATCAGCGTGACCCGCGTCGCCACCAGAGACGAATTTCGACCGAAACCGAACGCTTCCGGGAAAGTATCGAGAGTCGCGTCCGGTGTGAGACGTGTGGCGTCGCGTTCTCTCTCATAGTATTGTAACTGGCTCACAATTCTTAAGTAGCCCCCGACCCTACCCTCTGGTGGAGATGAACCCAGAGGACTTTCCGACGCCGGATGTCGAGGTACAGTCGACGACCGCGACCGAACTCAGAGGGTCAATCACCGACGGCGACAGCGTGACCGTTCTCGACGCGCGGAACGACTCCGACTTCGCGGAGTGGCACGTCGACGGGCCGAACGTGGAAATCGTGAACGTCCCCTACTACGAGTTCCTCGGCGAGGAGATCGACGAGGCGCTCCTTGACCGGGTGCCGGTCGGCGACCCGTTGGTGGTGTTGTGTGCGAAGGGTGGCGCAAGCGAGTACGTCGCCGGCGAGTTGATCGCGGCCGGCCGCGACGTGGTCCACCTCGACGGCGGGATGGAGGCGTGGGCCCGGATCTACGAACGCACGGAGATCGACGGCTACGACGGCCCGGGGACGGCCTACCAGTACCACCGTCCCTCCTCCGGCTGTCTCGGCTACCTCGTCGTCTCCGACGGCGAGGCGGCGGTGATCGACCCGTTGCGGTCGTTCACTGACCGGTACGCGGACGACGTCGCGGCGCTGGACGCAGAGTTGGTGTACGCACTCGACACACACGTCCACGCAGACCACGTCAGCGGTGTGCGTGATCTGAACGAGACAAGCGTGGGCGTGATCCCGTCCGAGGCCGTCCCGCGGGGCGTCACCTACGACGACGAGGTGTCGACCGCCGCGGACGGTGACGTGTTCACCGTCGGCGACATCGAGATCGAGACGGTCCACACGCCCGGCCACACCTCCGGGATGACCTCGTATCTCGTCGGCGACTCGCTGCTGGCGACGGGTGACGGGTTGTTCGTCGAGAGCGTCGCCCGGCCGGATCTCGAAGAGGGTGACGACGGCGCGCCCGACGCCGCCCGACAGCTGTACGAGACGCTCCAGGAACGTATCCTCTCGCTCGACGACGACGTGTTGGTCGGCGGCGCACACGTCAGCGACGCCGCAGAGCCGGCCGCCGACGGGAGCTACACCGCACCCATCGGCCGACTCGTCGAGGAGATGGACGCGCTGACCTACGAGGAAGATCGGTTTGTCGAGACGGTGTTGGCCGACATGCCGCCCCGGCCGGCGAACTACGAGGCGATCATCGCGACCAACCTCGGCCAACAGGCGGTCGACGACGACGAGGCGTTCCGGCTGGAACTCGGGCCGAACAACTGCGCCGCCAGTCAGGGGTCGATGGCCGGCGACTGAGGCCGATACAACGGCTCCGACCGTCCGACTCTTTTTGATCGTCGACTCGTTTCTGTAGCTGACTCGCCGAGACGCAGTGTTCCTGAACCGCGTCCGAGTGACGAGACAGAATTTCGACTAACAGTCGACGAGACGGAACCTCGATCAGTAGTCGACGAGACGGAACCTCGATCAGCGGCCGACAAGACAGAGTCTCAGTCGGCAGTGCGTGTCGCGTCCGTCCGCTCGTCCGTACGGAGTTCGCGGACGGAGCTGACGACGATCGCTCCGCTGACGAGCAGTGCGGCTCCGACGATCACGACGAGCGCGACCGTGTCCAACACGGGCGCGTCGACCACGCTGCCGATCTGCCGGATCGCGACCGCGACGGCACCGAGCAACAACATCACGCCGAAGTACACCTGGATGTCGTCTTCTTCGACGACACTCGTCGCGGCGGCCCCCAGCCGTGCGCCCAGCGCCGACCCGCTCAGCAGTGGGACCACGATCGTCAGATCGACCGCGCCGTCGAGCGCGTACAGGAAGCTCCCGATCCCGCCGGAGAACACGATCTCGAACAGGTCCGTGCCGACGGCGACCGGCACGGGAACGCCGACCAGATAGAACAACGCCGGCATCCGGATGAATCCCCCGCCGACGCCGAGGAACCCCGACAGGAGCCCCGTCGCGAACGCGACGAACAACACCATCCACAGCGAGACAACGACACCGCCACGCAGCTCCAACATCGGCGGCACCTGGTACGACTGGATCTTCTGTGCGACCGGCGGAAGCTCTCTGTCGCCGGGCGCGTCGGCGTCCTCGTCGGGACCGAACCCACCACCGCCGTCACCGAGCGCGCGGTAGGTGACGAACGCCCCGATCCCGCCGAGGAGCCCGACGTACGACACGTTGACGACAGCGTTCGCCAGCCCGATCCGTTGGAGCCAGTGGAGGCCGATCTTCCCCACCTCGATCCCGGCGGTGGTACCGACGATCATCGAGAGGCCCAGCTTGTAGTCCACCTGCCCCAGATCGCGGTGTTTCAGCGTCGCGATCACCGAGGTGCCGAACACGAACGCCAGCCCGGAGGCGACCGCCACGTCCGTCTCGTACCCCATCACGAGCAACGCGGGCGTGACGAGGAACGATCCACCCATCCCGAAGAACCCGAACAGGAGCCCAACGAGGAGCCCGAACCCGGCGAAGGTGCCGAGCAGGCTCACGGCGACACCGAACAGCTCCATACTACCGACCCTCCAGCCTGCGTGTCAGCCATGGTCCGGCCACTCGCTCTAAGGCGCCGTAACCGACGTACAACAACAACGCCTCGACGAGCACCGCGCCGATGACGACACCCGCCTGTGTCGCTGCAGCCGACTCAACACCCAGCATCGTTCCCCCGTTCGACCGTCACCGTAGTATTGGAAGTTCGCTGCATATCTGTCTGTTACTCCGAGTCCCCAAAACAGTGTTGGACTACTTGTACAATACTATATTCGCGTGTCTGATGCGTAGCCTCACGTAAGTTATCAGGTCGTTACCTCGGAGACGACAGGCTGACGGCTCGCGTGTGGTGTTCTCGTCGCTCGTGTCGCACGCGCTCGAACGTCGAGGGTCGAACGGTGGCCGGACCCACGACTGTGTAGAGTTGTGTGTTGGTATCGAACGACCGAGGAACACGACACCCGAGGTGTTGCCTGCAGCAGAGTGGTCCGGGAAAGCTGTGTCGCGAGAACTCAGACGAGCAACTGGATGTCTGCCTCGGCCATCTCCTGGAACGCGGTCGCGGCGCCTACGCCGGTCGTGACACCCTCGAAGAACGCCGTCTCCTCGTAGTCGAACAGCTCCATCGTCATCTGACACGCCTGCAGGTCGACACCAGTGTCCAACGAGGTCTGGATCAGCTCCTCGATGCTGGCGACGTTCTCGTCGTCGATCTTCTGGCGCATCATCCGGCTCGTCACGGCGTCCATCCCGGGCAACGCCGCGACGGCGTTGGGCACCGAGAGGTTGGGGTTGCCGACCGCCGACAACGAGAGTTCGCTCGCGTGGTCCTCGTGGAGAATCTCCAACCCCCAGAACGTGTGGAAGACGGTCACGTCGTAGCCAAACGCCGCGGCCGTCGACGCGAGGATCAACGGCGGGTACGCCATGTCGAGGGTGCCCTGGGTGGCGACAATCACCATCTTGTCCTCCGTCTGGGCGGCGGCGACGTCCTCGCCGAGTTCCGACAACTCCGCTTCCAACTCGGCGACACGAGCCGCAAGCTCCGCTCGACTCGGCTCGTCTGTCGGCCCGGCCGGTGTGTCGGTGCTCATCTCAGGCCGTCCGCCGGACGTAGTGGCGGTAGACATCGCCGTCCTCGCTCTGATCGACGAGTTCGAACTCGTCGGCGGACTCGGCCCACCCCGCGATGTCGCTCACGCTCCCGGGGTCCGTCGCGAGCACCTCCAACACGCCGTCCGCGTCTAACTCGTCGACCGCCTGTTTCGTCTTGACGACCGGCATCGGGCAGTTCTGTCCCTGTACGTCGAGTGTCTCCGTCGCGTCGACAGTCGAACTCATCCACCTGTTCGTTGGGTGGGGATTGGTATAAGCATGTCGACTGTATTGTGGGTTTCTCACCAGTCAATCCTGGGTCGTATATCACAATCGACCGCAAAGACGGTCTAAAGCCATAAATTGGGTTCTGGTCGGGAGCGACCGCCCCGATAGCGTTGTAGATGTGAAGCCTTATTGCAATTCGGGAACAAGAGGAGACCACATGAGTACGACGGACGCGGCGAGGGTGAGACGATGGTGACGAGCATCCTCGCACAGCTCGGCGGCCTGGAGGCGTTGTTCCCGCGTGGGATCGGACAGTACGCCGTCGGTGGGTTGTTGGTGGCGACGGGGATCGGCGTGATCTACGTCGCGACCGCGATCTCACCCGGCAACAGCACGTTCCTGGAGACGACGCTGTCGTACGTCTCCGACCAGTCGCAGTTCCAACAACGACAGTTCGTCGAGTCGCGAGACTGGCGGGTCGTGTTCGCCGTGAGTATCGTCGCCGGCGCGGCGTTGTGGGGGCTGGTGTTGGACCCCGGTCCGTTCCTCACCGAGGTCCAGCCGTGGCGGTTGTTCCTCGGCGGGATTCTCGTCGGGATCGGCACCCGAGTCGGGAAGGGTTGCACGGCCGGCCACGGCGTCTGTGGGCTGGGCTCCGGATCGCGGACCTCGATTCTCAACGTCGCCGTGTTCGTCGGGGTCGCGATCGCGACGGCCGCCGTCGTCGCCGCCCTGGGGGTGACGCCGTGAGCGACAGACACCCGTTGTTCTACCCGTTGATCGTTCTCGGCGGGGTGATCGAGGGGTTCGGGCTCGCGTACAGCGGGATGGCACGCCCGGAGGTCGTGCTCGACTTCCTCCAGTTCGACGACCTCGGACTGGTGTTCGTGATGGGTGGCGCGGCGGTCGTGTCGAGTGTGGTCTTCTTCGTCGTCCCGCGACTCCGTGATCGCGCACCGCTGACCGGCGACACCTACGGCCGCCGGCTGAAGTCGATGGACCGTAACGTTGCGGTCGGCGGGGTCGTCTTCGGCGTCGGCTGGGGAATCTCGGGCATCTGTCCGGGCGCGGCGTACGCCAGCATCGGAATCGGGAACGTCACCATCCTGTGGGCACTCGCCGGGATGTTCCTCGGCGCGTATCTCCAGGGTGTCTGGCGGTCTCGTGGGAGCGAGCGCGGCGCGACACCCGCGACCGCGGACGACTGAGGGTGGTTCGCCTCTCGGCTGTCCTGTAGACACGGGGGTGTGGCCCGAGTAGACGCAATCGGGTCCAGAGCTAACAGACCGAAACCGGTTCCACTCCCGGGACTGAACGACAACGAGATGCGAGAGTTCCAGTTCTCTCTCGTCTACGACGAGGGAGTCAACGACTACGTCGACTTCCTCCGGGACCACGGCACGCTCCGTTCGGAAGCGCTCGTCTCCTGTCTCGATCCGAACGAGTTCTGGCGACTGGAGCTCGTCACCGGTGACCACGACGCGCTCGCCGCTGCCGACCCCCTGCTCGAAGACGAGACGGTCGACCGGGAGTCGATCAGCGGCCGGAACTCCCAGGCAGACCGCCACCACAGTGTGTTGGAGTCGGACGCCTCACACCGTATCCTGTACACGCACGCGACCGAGATCCAGTACCACGACGCTGTCCCGACTGTCGCCACGCAGTATCTCGACGGCGGGGCGTTGTTCGAGGTCGTCCGCGAGGGGGCGATGGCGACGTGGCGGGTGTTGGTCCGTGACGACGAACGTGTCGGGATGATGTACGACGCGGTGACTGGTCGGCTCGCGGACGCGGTCTCTGTCGAGTTCGACTCCGTCGAGCAGGCCGAGCGGTGGCACAACCCACTCGCCGGCCAGGTCTCGCTCCCCGAAGAGCAACGAGAAACGCTGGAGCTGGCTGTTGAGCGCGGCTACTTCGAGGAGCCACGCGCTGTCTCCGTCGACGAACTCGCCTCGGAACTTGGTGTCGCCCGCTCGACTGCCTCCTACCGACTCCGCCGTGCGACCGCCGCACTCACCGAAGCGTACGTCGACGGCTGGTACTGAGCAGTGGTCCCGGCTGCTGGCGTCTCCGGCAGACCTTTCGACACGGAGTGAGTTTGTACGGATAATGAGTGACGTGCCGCCGAGTGAGGACTCTCGGTCGACTGGACACCCGTCGACGGAGACGACACCACTCGTCTCTCCCGAGTGGGTCGAAGACCGACTCGACGAGTTCCGGACGGACGACCCCGGGTTGCGACTCGTCGAGGTGGACGTGAATCCGTCCTTCTACGACGACAGCCACATCCCGGGTGCCGTCGGGATCGACTGGGAGATGGATCTCCAGGCCGAGGATGTCCGTGATGTCGTCTCGCCGGCCGGGTTCGCCGAACTGTTAGAGAGCCACGGAGTCGGGCCAGACACCACGCTCGTCGTGTACGGTGACAACGCGAACTGGTTCGCGACGAACTTCTACTGGCTCGCGACGTACTACAGCCACGCAGACGTTCGAATTCTCGACGGTGGCCGAGAGTACTGGATGGAACACGACATGCCCACGACCGACGAGGTGCCGTCGTACCCTGCCGTCTCCTACCCGACTCCGACGGCAGACGAGTCCGTCCGTGCATACCGAGACGACGTGATGCGCGCGCTCGACGACGAGACGACCATCGTCGACGCCCGGCTCCCGGAGGAGTTCCGTGGCGACCTGATCGCCCCACCGGGGATGGACGAGACTGCCGTTCGCGGCGGCCACATCCCCGGCGCGACGAACGTCGTCTGGTCGACGAACGTCGGCCCCGACCGCCGGTTCAAGTCACGGGAGACGCTGGCGTCGATCTACGAGGAGGCGGGTGTCAGCCGTGACGGTGTGATCGCCTACTGTCGAATCGGTGAACGATCCTCGATCACGTGGTTCGTGCTCTCGGAGCTGCTCGGCTACGAACAGGTCCGCAACTACGACGGTTCGTGGACGGAGTGGGGGAGTCTCGTCGGGGCGTCCATCGCGCGCGGTGAGTGAGGTGTTCCCACGGGTTGGCACACGCCAAGCGACTTTTCAGTTGTTACCAGTGGCACCGCTGTGGTATGGCGATCGGACCACAAGCGGTGATGACGACAGTGATGGGCGCACTCCTGGTTGGAGCGTTCCTGTGGCTGTCGCGGCTGGAGAACTGGCAACTCGTCGGCTCGGTGCGCGGCAGCGGGACGGCCGGTGAACGGACAGACGAAGAGGAGCACACCGGTGTGAAGCCGTCCGGCGTGATCAGGTGGCTCACGACGGTCGATCACAAGGACATCGGGATTCTATACGGTTTCTACGCCACGGGAATGTTCGTGTGGGCCGGACTAGCGGCGGTGTTGATGCGGACGGAGCTGATCACGCCCGCCTCCGACCTGTTCCCGGCCTCTTTCTACAACGCGTTGTTGACGACACACGGGATCGCGATGTTGTTGTTGTTCGGGACGCCGATTCTGGCGGCGTTCGGTAACTATCTTCTCCCGCTGATCATCGGCGCAGACGATATGGCGTTCCCGCGGATCAACGCCATCGCATTCTGGCTACTCCCGATGGGGACGGTGTTGGTGTTCGCCGGCTTCCTCCCGGTCGACGGGCTCCTGCCGGCACAGACAGCCTGGACGATGTACCCCCCGCTCTCCTCGGGGATCGGCGCCGGCACGCAGGGGAACGTCGGTGTCGACCTGATGTTGTTGGGGCTTCACCTGACCGGACTGAGCGCGACGATGGGCGCGATCAACTTCATCGTCACCATCTTCACTGAACGCGACGAGTCGGTCACGTGGGCGAATCTCGACATCTTCTCGTGGACCATGCTCGTCCAGTCCGGGCAGATTCTGTTCGCGTTCCCGTTGCTCGGTTCCGCGATGGTGTTGCTGCTGATGGATCGGAACTTCGGCACCACCTTCTACGCGGTTGACGGCGGGGGACCGATCCTGTGGCAACACCTGTTCTGGTTCTGGGGCCATCCAGAGGTGTACATCCTGATCCTCCCCGCGATGGGGATCGTGAGTCTCCTGTTGCCGCGGTTCTCCGGACGCGAACTGTTCGGCTACAAGTTCGTCGTCTACTCCACACTCGCAATCGGTGTGTTGTCGTTCGGCGTCTGGGCACACCACATGTTCAGTTCGGGGCTCGACCCACGACTGCGGGCGTCGTTCATGGCAGTCACGCTCGCAATCGCGGTGCCGTCTGCGGTGAAGACGTTCAACTGGATCACGACGCTGTGGAACGGCCGAATCCGTCTGACGACACCGATGTTGTTCTGTGTTGGATTCCTGTCGAACTTCGTGATCGGCGGGGTGACCGGGGTGTTTCTCGCGTCGATCCCCGTCGACATCGTGCTTCACGACACCTACTACGTCGTCGGCCACTTCCACTACTTCCTGATGGGTGGGCTGGTGTTCGCCGTCTTCGCCGGGATCTACTACTGGTTCCCGTTGTTCACCGGGCGGTGGTACCAGCCACGGCTCGGAAAGGCACACTTCTGGGCGACACTCGTCGGCACCAACATCACCTTTTTCGCGATGATTCTTCTCGGCTACGGCGGGATGCCGCGGCGGTACGCGAGCTACCTCCCGCAGTTTGCGACTCTCCACCAAGCCGCCACACTGGGCGCGTTCTTCATCACCATCGGACAGTTGTTCTTTCTCTGGAACGCCGTTCAGTCGTGGTTCGAAGGCGACCCCGTCGAGAGCGACGACCCGTGGGGTCTCAGACGGTTCGACATGTACACCGCCGAGTGGACGTTGTTGAACGAACAACGCCGAGACGCACTCACTGACGGCGGCCAACTTGCCGGCGACGGCTACCCTGTTGACGACGGCAACCCTGCCGACGACGCGGCGGAATCGGCTGGCGGCGACGGCGCGACACCTGCTGACGACGCGGGCGACACAGAGAGAATCGACACACAGAGACACGGCGTAGACAACACGGGCGACACACAGCGATGTGACACAGACCGTTCCGAGGGAGGTGCGTAACGGTGTCCCGACCGACTACAGACGGGACGCCGACGCGGTCACACGCGCCCGGCCACGAGTCGAGTCTCTACCACGTCTTCGTCGCATTCGGCTTCGCCGGCGCGGAGGTGGGTGTACTGCTCGGTCGTCCCGTCGTCGCGGCGGTGGGTCTCTCGTTGTTCGGGTGGAGTGTCGCCGAACTGCTCGGTGAGACCTCGCTCGCCGACGCCAGCGGCAGCGGTCGGCGACTCGCCGCCGTCGCCGGGTTGTACGCGGTCGTGGCTGTGAGTCTGTTGTGGGTCGTCCAACCGGTGGGCGATCCACTCGGGGTGCGCGGACTCGCGTTTGCGGTCGCTGCCGTCGCGCTGCTTGTCCGGGCTGGGTACGACACGCTCCGACGGACGGCAGTGGTGTCGCCACAGAAGTAGACGGACAGGTCGCGACAGCCGCGACCTCTGTCACCCGGCGTCTCAGTCGCGTTCTGTCGTGCGCCGGTCGCCCGACGACACGGGGCAGTGGCCCCGACTACTCCGACCGATACTCCTTCGCGAAGCCACGGAACTCACTCCGGTGTGCCTCCTCGTCGGCGAGGATCTCGACCGCGAGATCCTCAGTCACCGGATCGCCTGCTGTCTCTGCCGCCTCAACCAACTCGCGGTACGTGGAGACTGCGTCACCCTCCGCGTCGAGTACGCCGTCGATCACCGCCAGTACGTCCGTCGAATCTGTCGGCGGTTGGAGTGAATCCTGGACGGCGTCGAACTCCGCCGACCCCGGCGGCCGTTCACCCAACTGCTTGAGCCGTTCTCCGAGCGCCTCCGCGTGGCCCAGCTCCTCTTGGATGTCCGCGCGGAGGTTCTCCTTGATCTCCTCTGCACGAACGCCGTCGAGAACGATGGCGTTCGTCTGGTAGTTCATCACCGTTTCCAGCTCTTCGAGGTACGCCGACCGGAGCAGACGAACGACCGCACGCTCGTCTGTGTCTGCATCCTCGGACTGCTCTGCCGTGTCCTGCTGCGTCTCGGGTGGCATGCACAGGTCATACGCGCTACACGGACGTAGAATACCGGTTGGCCCACGCCAACTCCCGATCACTAAATCGACGCTTCCGACGTAGCCGTTTGACCGTCCCGACGACGCTCGACAGATTCGTGGTCAGCGCCTGCTGCCGCGCGTACCGACCCCGAGCGCGCTGTACAACGGACAGACGTTCACCGTTCCCGTCACCAGCAACAGGAGCGCCAACACACCCAACACCGGGGAGGCGAGGGCCGGCAACGCGACCATCTGTCCCAACACGGCCAACGACAACACACCCGACACCGCACCCGCGAGCACTCTGACCAGCCCGTCGGAACCGCCTACGTTCTTTTCCATATCTAACAATACTCCCACAGACACCTGAACCCGCGACTACCGGACACTGTTGCTGGTTTATCGTTCGACGAACCCGAAAGCGAACTAGGCGGTTTCTCACCGGTAGGCTGTTCGCCGTAACGCGTGGTCGGACAGTCACTAGAATTGTGTATTTCGAGCAATAGTTATCGGTGTCGAGCGACTACTGAGTTTGTGACCGCACAGATCGCAGTCGTCGACGCGTCGATCGGCGACACACCGGCCCAACAGAACTTCCAGCGGGAACTGGACGCGGGGACGACCGTCTTCGAAGCCAGCGCGGGGGAGCGCCCGCCGACCCCAGCGAGTCGCCGTTGGTCGTTCGACGGTGTGGTCGTCAGCGGCTCCCAGACTGCCGTCTACGACGATCGCGACTGGATTCACGAGCTGACCGACTGGGGCCGTCGCGTCCACGCGGCCGGCGTGCCGGCACTGGGTGTCTGTTGGGGCCACCAGTTCTTCGCGCAGGCGCTAGGTGGCCGCGTCGTCGACATGGGGGAGTACGAACTCGGCTACCGGTCTGTCGAACGGCTCGGCGACGACCCGTTGTTCGACGGCCTGCCGGCGACGCTCACGAGCTTCGAGACACACTCCGACCGGGTCGCAGAACTCCCGCCGGGAGCGACGACGCTCGCGCGCAACCCCTACGGCGTCCAGGCCTACCGCGTCGGTCGGACGTACGGCGTCCAGTTCCACCCGGAGTACGACCGCCAGACGGCGTCGTGGGTGATCGACGGGAAACAACTGCCCGACGAGCGGCTGGCGGCGGCCCGAGAGACGATCACCGACGAGGCCGTCGCGGCCGCCGACGCGACGAAGGGGTTGTTCGACAACTTCCGTGATCTGGCCGTCGACCACCAGCCGACGGCGAGTGAACCGACTCCACGGACGACCGACGGTCGGCGGTGACGACTGACAGCTGATAAATTGGGCGACGGCCGGCGGGAGTGGGCGGCGGTAACGGCCGACAACCGGCGGGAGCGGACGACAGTAACTCGACAGTCGGCGGGAGCGATCTACCCGTTCGCGGCGACTGCCGGCTGGTCGTACTCCTCGCGGTACTGGTCGATCAACTGCCCCATCTTCGCGTACCAGTCGTTGAGCATCCGGTTGAGTTCGTCTGCGACCTCGTCCGGGTCGGTCAGCGTGAACACGTGGTAGTAGCCGCCCTGGTCGTAGTTGATCTGTTCCCGCTCCACGAACCCGGTGTCGACGAGCCGTCGCACCGACCGGTATGCCGTCGACCGCTCTCGGTCGACCCGCTCGGCGACCTCGTCGACCGTCAACGCCTCCTCAGCCTCTGCCAGTTCGTCGAACACGACCAGGTCGAGCTCCTTCAACCCGTAGAAACACTCTAACAACCCCTCACACTCGATGTCCTGTTGGAGGTAGCCGTCGATGGAGTTTGCCATACACGACTGTACGTCTCGTGCTGGCAAAAGTGTTGTGCGTTTTGTGAACAACTACGCAGTGTGAACGCCGCCGCAACTGCCCGGCTGGGGGTCACTCGACGGTTGCCGACACAGTCACGACTCGACGAGCGCGTCGGCGAGTCTGTTGACCTCCTCGGCCGTGTTGACGGCGTGAATCGACACTCGCACTGCGTCGGGGTCCGACAGCGACCGGACGGTGATCCCGTCGCCTGCGAGGCGTTCGACCGTCGTCTGCGGATCGCGGGCGTCGACGGTGACGAGCCCGGAGTCCGCTGGCGTCGGCGTCAGCAGTCGTTTCTCTGGCACCGCATCGGTGAACCGTTCGGTCAGCGCCGCGATCCGGTCGCGGATCGTCGTGATCCCGACCGCACGAACCGTGTCCATCGCCTCCGACAGCGCGACGTGTGGCGCCGGGTTCGCCGAGCCGACCTCGAACCGCTCGGCGCCCGGGGCGAACGACACCGCCGGGTCGCTCGGGTCGTCGACGCTCCGGTAGCCAACCCGTCTGGGTGTGAGTTCGCTCGCGACCGCGCGGTCGACGTAGAGGAACCCGCCGCCCCAGAGCCCGAGAAGCCACTTGTGTCCTGCCGCGGCGACCGCGTCGGCGCCCCAGGCGTCGACATCCAACTCGGCCTGTCCGGGCACCTGCACGGCGTCGACGAGTGCGAGCGCCCCGGCGTCGTGTGCGATCTCGACCAACTCGGCGACCGGGAGCCGTGTGCCGTGAGTCCACGTGATCGCGCTAAAACACGCCAACTTCGCGTCCCTGACCGCGTCGACGAACGCGTCGCGGTCGATCCGACCCCCTTCCGTCGGGACGGTTCTGACCTCGACACCCGCCCGCTCCAGCCGCCGCCACGGAAGCGTTCCGGCGGGGTGTTCGAGGTCGGTCCTGACGACCACGTCACCGTCGTCCCAACTGATCCCGTCCGCGACCGCGTTGATCCCCGCGGTCGTCGACTCCGTCAGCGCGATTTCCGCGGGTGCGGCGTTCACGAACCGGGCGACCCGCTCGCGCACCTCGTCGTACGTGTCGAACGCGTGCTGGTACGGGTCGCCCGTCGCCGGCACGGTGAACTCGTGATCGGCGAGAAACGACTCCGCCCGTTCGACGACGTACCGTGGGCTCGGCCCGTGCGCGCCGTAGTTGAAGTACGCATCCTCGTCGAGCGCCGGCACGTCCGCACGAAGCTCCATCGGCGTGAGTCCGCTCACCGCCCTCCGCGCTGGTGTGTTCACGTCTGTGATGTGGTGACCTATCCTGATAAAATTGTCCACTACATGCACTTCTGTACAACGGACTCTCTCTGGCGTTCAGACGAGTTCTGCGGCAGCCTCTCGGATCGAGCGACCCGCCCCGACCACGTCACGTCGGTAGTGCATGTACACCGCCCCCAGCGGCGGTTGGACGACGTACGCGAGCGCAATCGGCAACACGGCCTCTGCGGGCGGGAAGCCGGGCGCGACGACGATCGCGACCGCAATCGAGAGGTTCCGCATGCTGGTAGCGTACACGAGCGCCACGCTTCGTGCAGTGTCGAGAAACAGTCGTCCCAGCCCCGCCGCGATAGCGAGAATCACCGCGTAGAACGCCACGAGCGGAACGATTGTCCCGGCGGACGCGACCGGGTCCGCGAGAATGGACGTCGACCGCATCGCCATCGCGACGAAGACGATCAGCATCACGCCGAACGACGACAGCCCGCCGAACGTCGGCTTCAGCCGCTTGAACCCCTCAGGCCCGTACCACCGGAGTAGGAGCCGTCGGGTGAGGTTCCCGGCGATCATCGGCGCCACGATCACCTGCGCGAGCTGTCGGTACAACGCCGTCGGCTCGAAGGCGACGCTCCCGGGCATCAACACGGAGAGATACGGCGGGAGAACTGCCACGGCCGCCAACAGGTTCACCGCCATCGCGACGAGCGCGGACTCCAAGTCCCCGTCCGCGAGCCCGGTCCAGGCGGCCGTCATCCCCGAGGTGGGGATCAACGCGACGAAGTAGAGCCCGACCGCGTAGTTCACGTTGCCGCCGAAGAAACTCCGAGCGAGCACGACCGCGACCAACGGCGCGACGCCGAAGTTGACGACCAGACTCAGCCCGACGGGTCGCAGGTGGCCTCGGACGTTGAGAATCTCCCGAAGATCGATGTTGATCATCATCGGGTAGATCATCAGGAACAAGATCGGGACGACGAGACCCTGCAGCAGCTGTTTCGTCTCCGACGCGGCGATCTGGCCGAACGCCAAGCCGACGACGAGCGATGCGATCACGACGTAGATCAAGTTCGACTTGATCCCCGAGAGGAACGTTCGAATCACGGTGTGTGGAGTGTGGCCGGCGACGCCGGCCGGTCGTCAGTCGAGCAACGGGACGTGACGGCGCCGGACAGCCGACAGTGCCGGCAGATACCGGCGGCTCAGCTGTGTTAATCGACGAGTGCGGCGAGCTGATCAGCAGTCTGGAGTCCGACCGCCCGATCTGCCGGCTCACCGTCGGTGAACACCACTACCGTCGGGACGCCCCGAACCTGATACTGCTGTGCGAGCCCCCGGTGGTCGTCGATGTTCACCTTCGCGACGGCGGCGTCCGTCTCTCGCGCGACGCGCTCCACCATCGGCTCCATCTGCTTGCACGGTCCACACCAGTCTGCGTAGAAGTCGACCAACACGACACCGAACGTCTCCGTCACTGACTGGAACTC
>JAHENP010000222.1 GCA_018609965.1 Haloferacaceae archaeon | reverse complement strand
GGAACTGGTTCGGGCGACCGCCGGCGACGCGATCGGGGAGCTGACTGGGTTGTTCACCACACTCAAGGGGTTGCCGCGGGCGTACAACCGCGATCTCCAACGGGCGACCCCACACGCCTGGGACGCGGTCGACGCGGTGAGCGAGGCGACGGCGGTCGCGGCCGGCGCGGTCGCCACCGCCGCCTGGGACACCGAGGCGCTCGCGGCGGCCGCGGGCGAGGGGTTCTCGACTGCGACAGGTGTTGCGGACGCGCTCGCACAGGCCGGAATCCCGTTCCGGGTCGCACACGAGGCGGTGGCGGCGGCGGCCGCAGACGCCGAGGCGGCACTCGACGCCGGCGATCCCGCGGCGGCAGTCGACGCAATCGACGCCGCCACGGAGTCGGTGTTGGGCCAGCCGGCGACCGCACACGTCGACCGCGAGCGGCTACGCGCGGTTCTCGACCCGGCCGCGAGCGTCGCGGCACGCGACTCCGCCGGCGGGCCGGCACCCGCCGCGACCGAGACGGAGCGGGCGAGCGCGCGGGCGTCGATCAGCGCCGACGAGACGGCGTTGTCGGATCGCCGGGAACAGTTGGAGACGGCCGCCGAGCGACTCGCCACGGAGGTAACCGACCGTGTCTGAGCCGCACTCCGTTCCCGAGCGACTACGACGACGGACACGACGAGCGCCGCAACCGCGAGCCACACGACGACCGGAACGAGACGAACCGCGACGATCTGGACGAGACGACCCGCAACAATCGGGCCGAAACGGACCGCGACGACCGACCCGAAACGAGTCCCGGCGACGACGACCGGCGCGACCGGTGCCACTCCCGCCGCCCCGCGAGGGGCAGACACCACACCACCACCGGCCGACCGCACCGCTCGCGACGATCTCGGTCACGGAACGAACGCCGACGTAGCCGACTAGTGACCGCTCTGCGTATTTCTTGCAAAACTATTATCGTTGTATTGAAGTACCTCCGAGACAGACCAGCAGGTACGACATGACGGAGACAGACTGCGTCGAGTGCGGGGGGACGGTCGCCCTGCACGACGACTCCGAGGTCGGAGAGATCGTCGACTGCGAGACGTGTGGCGTCGAGTTGGAACTGTTGGAGGCGGAGCCGCCGGTCCTCGATCGGGCGCCCGAGCTCGAAGAGGACTGGGGTGAGTGAGCGTGGAGATCGGTCTGCTGTACTCCCGGATCAGACGGGACGAGAAGCTGTTGCTGTCTGAGCTGCGCGACCGCGGCCACGACGTGCAGAAAATAGACGTGCGCGACACGACGTTCGGGGTCGGTGCCGCCGGCGGCGAGGGGTTCGACGCCGACGACACCGAAAACGAGACGAGCGACGCCGGCGACGACACCGAGGAAGCGACGGACGCCATGTCGGCACTCGCTGGCTGTGACGTGGTGCTCGACCGGTGTCTCGCCACCTCGCGGTCGGTGTACACGACGCGGTTCGCGGAGGCGTACGACGTGCCGGTGGTGAACGACCCGGCGACAGCACGGGTCTGTGCGGACAAAGTCGAGACGAGTCTCGCCCTCGCGGATGCAGGCGTGCCGACCCCGGAGACGCGGGTCGCGTTCGACACGGAGTCGGCGTTGGCGGCCGTCGAGTCGTTCGGCTACCCCTGCGTGCTCAAGCCGGTCGTCGGCTCGTGGGGGCGGTTGATGGCCAAGCTGGAGGGACGTGCGGCCGCGGAGGCGGTGTTAGAACACAAGGCGACGCTTGGCCACTACGAACACAAGGTGTTCTACGTCCAGCAGTTCGTCGCGAAACCCGGCCGCGACCTGCGGGTGTTGGTGTGCGGGACGGAGCCGGTGGCGGCGATGAGCCGGTCGGGCGACCACTGGCTGACGAACGCGAAACAGGGTGCCGAGACCGCGGCGTTCGAACTCGACGACCGCGCGGCAGAGCTGGCGGCGGCCGCCGCCGAGGCGGTCGGGGGCGGGCTGCTCGGTGTTGATCTGATGGAGGTCGGTGTCGCGGAAAACGCAGACATCGCCGACGCCGACGCGGACGCCGCCGACGCCGACGCGGACACCGAGACGGAGTCGCGCTACACCGTCCACGAGGTGAACCACACCGTCGAGTTCAAATCGCTGAACGACGCTGTCGACAGGGACGTGCCCGCGACGGTCGTCGACTGGTTGGAGGCGACACACGGTGCGGAGACAGATGATACCGGCGGGACAGACGACACGGAACAGGTGATCGCAGAGTGACATCCGACTACACCGCGACGGTCGTCGGCGGGTCGGGGTTCGCCGGCGGGGAGCTGTGTGCGATCCTCGCGGACCACCCCGACGTGACGCTGACGGCCGTCACCTCACGGTCCTACGAGAACCGTTCGCTGGGGACGGTCCACCCCAACCTGCGCGACGTGGACCTCCGGTTCGACGATCCCGCGGAGTTCCCGTCGACGGATCTGTTGTTCGCGGCGACGCCACACGGCGTGACGATGGAGCGGATCGACACGTTCCGCGAGGCCGCAGACACTGTTGTCGACCTCTCGGCGGACTTCCGGCTCCCGGACGCCGCCGCCTACGACGAGTGGTACGACGGCCACGACGCGCCCGCCCTGTTGGAAGAAGCCGTCTACGGCCTGCCGGAACTCGGTCGCGACGATCTGCCGGGCGCGGAACTGATCGCCGCTGGCGGCTGTAACGCGACAGCGGTCCTGTTGGGGCTCCAGCCGTTGGTCGCGGCGGGCCACCTCGCGGCCGACGACCGGGTGGTCGCTGACGTGAAAGTCGGCTCCAGCGAGGGTGGCGCGAGCGGGAGCCGGGCGGGGAGCCACCCCGAGCGGTCCGGCGTGGTGCGGCCGTACGCGCCCACTGGCCACCGCCACCAGGCGGAGATCGAGGCGTATCTCGGAATCGAGACGGCGTTCACCGCCCACGCGGTCGACACGACCCGCGGCGCGGCCGCGACCTGTCACGCGTTTGTCGACCCGGTGTCGAAACGCGACCTGTGGGACGCCTACCGCGAGACGTACGAGCAGGAGCCGTTCGTCGATCTCGTCGCCGGCGGCTCCGGGGTGTACCGCTACCCCGAGCCCAAGAGCGTCGCGGGAACGAACCGCGCGGAGATTGGGTTCGAGGTGGACGCCGACGCCGGCCGTGTGGTCGTGTTCAGCGCCATCGACAACCTCCAGAAGGGGTCGGCCGGCCAAGCGGTCCACGCCGCCAACGTCGCCTTAGGCCTCGACGAGACGAGCGGGCTCGACAGTCGGGGGCTCCACCCGGTGGGTGCGCCGTGACGGGGGAGTCGTTCGACGCGGACAGCGACACGGAGTCGACCGGACCCGGTGTCGGGTTCGCGGCCGACGGTGGCACGGAGCCGACCGGGCTCGACCCGGAGACGGTCGTCGTGAAGATCGGCGGCGCGTCGGCGGTCGACCCCGCCGGCGCGGTGACGGACGTGGCACACCTCGTCGCCAACGGCGTCCGGGTGGTCGTCGTCCACGGCGGCTCGACGGCTGTCGACGAGACGCTCGACCGTGTCGGTGTCGAGCCGGAGTACGTCGAGACGCCGGAGGGTGTCACGGGCCGGTTCACGGACGCCGAGACGATGGAGCTGTTCACGATGACGATGGCCGGGAAGGTGAACACGGGGTTGGTCGCACAGCTCCGCAACGAGACGGTCGACGCGGTCGGGCTGTCGGGCGTCGACGGCGGGCTACTGACGGGCCCGCGCACCTCGGCGGTGCGTGTCCAGGAGGACGGCCGCAAGAGGATTCGCCGGGGCGACCACTCCGGGCGGATCGAGTCCGTTCGGACGGAGCTGCTCGAACTACTCCTCGAAGCGGGCCACGTCCCGGTGGTGACGGTGCCGATGTTCGGTGACGGCGGAGCGGAGTCGGTGCCGGTGAACGCGGACGCCGACCGCGCGGCGGCGGCCGTCGCAGGCGCACTCGACGCGCCGTTGATCACGCTGACCGACGTAGCGGGCGTGTACGCCGACCCCGAGGACCCGACGACGCTGATCGACCGGGTGGAGACACCCGCAGCGTTCGACCACCTCGCGGACGCCGCCGAGGGATTCATGACCCGGAAGGTGATGGCCGCTCGCGAGGCGTTAGAGTCGGGTGCGCCGACGGTCGTGATCTGTGACGCCGGGGTGCGGGACCCGGTCGTTGCCGCACTCGGCGGCGGCGGCACCAGAGTCGACCGCGCGGCGGTCGTCGAGGAGGTGTCCCCGTGAGCGGCCCTGTCGTGGGGAGCGACGTTGGTGGGTCAGACGACACCACGGACGGCGTCCCGGTCGGCGTAGACGACGCCGGCGAGGGGTTCGTCTTCTCGGAGAAACCGTTGGAACTGGTCGGCGGCGACGGGGTCCATCTGGAAGACGCCGACGGAAAGCAGTACCTCGACTTCGGGGCGTCGTACGCCTGCACGCCGATTGGGCACAGCCACCCAGCGGTGACCCAGGCAGTACGCGAGCAGGCCGAGCGGATGGTGTACGTGCAGGCGTCGTACCCCACCCCAACGCGGACGACGACCTACGAGAAGCTGGGTGCGGTCGCACCCGGCGACATCGACAAGCTGTGGCTGTGTAACTCCGGAACGGAGGCGGTGGAGGCGGCGATGAAGTTCGCGCGGTCTGCCACCGACCGGAAGAAGGTGGTTGCCGCGAAAAACGCCTTCCACGGCCGGACGATGGGCGCGTTGTCGCTCACCTGGAAACCCAAGTACCGGAAAGAGTTCGACCCGATCCCGCGGGGGGTCCAGTTCGTCCCGTACGGAGACAGCGAGGCGCTCGCCGACGCGGTCGACGAGGACACCGCCGCGGTGTTTCTCGAACCGATCCAAGGGGAAGGTGGAATCTACCCTGCGAGCGCGTCGTACCTCCAGACCGCTCGCGAGGCGACCCGAGAGGCTGGCGCGGCGTTGGTGTGTGACGAGATCCAGACGGGGTTGGGTCGCACCGGCGAGTTGTGG
>JAHENP010000221.1 GCA_018609965.1 Haloferacaceae archaeon | reverse complement strand
GGAACGCCGCCGGGCCGTTCCACAGCTGTACGCCGAGTGTGCGAGCGAGGGTGTCTGGCTCGTCATACACGTTCCAACGACCCCCACCACCCTCACCGTCGTGGGCAGTTGTGCAGACGACGCCACAGAGCCGACATCTGCGGACACAGTACCGCTACTCGGAGCCCCTCGGACAGGAGTCTAACTATGCAGACACTCTCGCGCGCAGCGAGACAGAGGCGACGACCAGATCGAAGTGAACAAGTCAGTTGTACCACAGCTTGGTCACATGCGCGTACTGGTCACTGGCGGGAGTCGCGGCATCGGGCGAGCGGCGGCCGAACGGCTGGCGGGCGACCACGACGTGGCCGTCGGCTACCGGTCGTCGGCGGACGCCGCAAGCGAGGTCGTCGCGACCGCACGAGAACAGGGCGCGACGGCCACGGCAGTCCAGGCGGACGTGCGCGACTCGACCGCAGTCGAGGAGATGGTCGCGAGCGCGGCCGAGGAGTTGGGTGGCGTCGACGCAGTCGTCCACAGCGCCGGCATCGTCGACCCGGCGCGGACCCCCGAGACAACGGACGAGCAGTTCGAGCGCGTGATCGAGACGAACCTCACCGGCTCCTTCTACGTCGCTCGTGCGGCACTCGACTGTGTCGCGCCCGACGGCGACGTGGTGTTTCTCTCCTCCGTCGGCGGCACCGCCGGCACCGTCGACGCGAGCTACGCCGCGAGCAAGGCGGGACTCCACGGGTTGACCCGGGCGTTGGCCCGCGAGTACGGCGCGGAAGGCGTGCAGGTGAACGCGGTCGCGCCGGGTCCCGCCGAGACCGACATGAACGACGAGATTCTGGCGTATCTGGAAGAGGTTGGGTTCCGCGGCCACGAGAACGTCGACACACACCTCCCGCAGTACGCCTGTGAGCCGGAGACGGTGGCCCACACCGTCGAGTACCTGTTGGACAACGACTACGTCCAAGGGCAGGTGTTGCCGGTCGACGGCGGGATGCAGTTCGGGTGAGCGGCTGCCGACGAGGCCGGTCGACGCCGGCGGTGCCGGCTCGCACTTCTCAACACACAAGTGGCTCTCTCGTGGAACTGTTCGGTAAGATGTCCGACCCGGACGGGCCGGCAGAGACACCCGACGACACAGCGGCGACATCCGACAACGCACCAACTGCACCGAACGACACAGCGGCGACACCGAACGACGACGACAGTCTGTCGGCGACACAGGGGTTCGGGCTGCTCGTCGGGGTTGTCGTCGTCTCCGTCACACTCTGGATACTCGTCGGGTGGCGCGGTGCCGTCGTCGGACTACTCGGGCTACTCCTCTGGACACAGCTCGTCCAACTGGAGCGAGACGACGGCTGACCGGATCTGTCACCGGAGACGAACTGAGAGAAGAGACAGTGAAGACGAGGAGTGTCGGGGTGGGACAGGTGGTGTCAGATCAGACTGCCCCGGGGAGACGTTCAAGGAACATCCCGACGGCCCACGGAACGACGACAAGCTCCACAGTCACGAGCACGCCTAACACCCCCAACGAGATGGGAGCGAAAACACCCGGCCAGATGAACAGAATACTCCCCTCACCGCCGACTTGGAAGAACACTGCGGCGGTGAACGCCGTCGAGCCGAACAGCCACACGTGTGCGACGACGGAGCCAGTGAGGGCGGTCGCGGCGACTGGGAGAGTCCACTGCACACCGAGCACGACCACACACACCACGAACCACAGGGCGTGTTCACGGCTGCGTCCGATCCGGTGGAACAGGTGCCGGGAGCCGGCCCACACGCCCAACAGCCCGAGCGCGTAACACACACCACCGACTGCTATCTGTGGGACAGTCGTTACCGTCCGAGCGGCCAGCGCCGCGACACTCGCAACGACCAGCGAGACAGCGACGGTGCCGGAGAGACCGATCGGTTGCTCCGGTGTGCCGGGCACGACTCGGTGAGCGGGGGGTGACGACGTAGGCTTTCTGGCAGACGAGACCACCTCCCGACGGGACCACGTCGGTCGTCGTCACAGCTTGGTCACGGCCGACACCACCCGACGGGTGACGTGTCTCACATAGAACACCGCTTCTGCCGGTTTTTAGTGTGCTCCCGCCCACCACACGACACGTGTCAGAGACAGAGACAGACGACGTGTTACGAGAACTCGCATCGCTCCCCAGTCTGATCACTCCGAGTGTCTCCCCCGAGGGGGACCAGATCGGCGTCTACTACGACGTGACGGGTCGCAACGAACTCCACCTGCTCGACCCGGAGACGGGCGAGTTGACGCAGTTGAGCGACGGCGAGGTGCCGCGGGCGGTCCGGGCCGGCTTCGAGTGGCACCCGGACGGGGATCGACTGTTCTTCCACCGCGACGAGGCGGGCGACGAACAACACGACATCCACGTGATCGATCTCGATGGCGAGACGGAGCCGGTCGTCGAGATGGACGGCCAGTGTAACCTCGGAGCCGTCGGCGAGGACGGCGAGACGCTGGTGTTCTCCTCCAGCGCCGGTGGACAGCTCAACCTCTACTGTCACGACCTGCCGTCCGGAGAGACGGCAAAGCTCACGGACTACGAACGGGCCGCTGCCGGCGCCCAACTCTCGCCGGACTGTGAGACACTCGCGTACGCGACCAACGAGACGGACAACTACGACAACCAGGACGCCTACGTCGCCGACGCGGACGGATCGAACCCGCGTGTGCTCGATGTCGGCGAGACGGGTGCCGAGACGGCCCCCGTCGACTTCGGTCCTGAGGGTCGTCGGCTGCTGATCGCTGACAACTCCACCGACGTGGGTCGTTCGGGCGTGTACGATCTGGAGACCGACGAGGTGACCTGGTTCGGCGGAGACGGGTTCGACGAGAACCCGTCACACTTCCTGTCGGGCGGCGAGCGGTTCGTCGCCTCGCGGTCGCGCGACTCGACCAACACGCCGGTCGTCTACGACATCGAGGCTGGCGAGGCGACGGAACTCGACGTGCCCGCGGGAGTTTCCAGCGTTCTGGGCGACCCGCTCGACGACGGTCGACTCGTCGTCAACCACACCGCCGCCTCGACCCGCGCGACACTGCTCGCGTGCGATCTCGACGGCGAGACGACGGAACTGTTCCAGTCGGCGTACGGGCCGTTCGACCCCGAGGACTTCGTCGAGCCGGAGACGATCCGGTTCGACTCCGACGGCGTGCCGGAGGCGGACGCACACGCCGTCGAACACAACGCCTACGAGGAGTACGAGATCCAAGGGCTGTTGTTCGACTCCGGCGTGCGACCGTCGCCGTTGATCGTCAACCCACACGGCGGGCCGCGGAGCCGTGACACGCGCCGGTTCAACTACCGAGTCCAGTTCCTCCTCTCGCGTGGGTTCTCCGTGCTCCAGGTGAACTACCGTGGCTCCACCGGCCGCGGCCGGGGGTTCGTCGAGGAGATCTACGACGACTGGGGCGGCGCAGAGCAAGGTGACATTGCGACCGGTGTCGAACACGTCCTCGACGAGTACGACTGGATTGACGAGGAACAGATCGTCGTCTACGGCGGCTCTTACGGCGGCTACTCCACGAACTGGCAGGTCGTCCAGTATCCGGAGCTGTACGACGCCGCCGTCACCTCCGTCGGCGTGTCGGATCTGTTCGACATGTACGAGAACACGATGCCGCACTTCCGGAGCGAGCTGATGGTGAAGAACCTCGGCGAGCCGGATGAGAACGCCGACCTCTACGAGGAACGCAGTCCCGCGGAACACGTCGAGAATCTCGCGTGTCCGTTGTTGATCGTCCACGGCGTCAACGACCCGCGGGTGCCGGTGTCGCAGGCCCGTATCCTCCGTGACGAACTGGAGGCGGCCGGCTTCACCGAGGGTGAGGGGTTCGAGTACGAGGAGCTGGGCGAGGAGGGGCACGGCTCCAGCGACATCGACCAGAAGATTCGGTCGTTGGAGCTGTTGGACGACTTCCTCGACCGCCGGATCGGAACCCGTGACGCCCCGGTCGCCTCGTTGGACGACTGAGCGGGCGACTCTTCGCCGTGCGGCCCCTCTCTGTGATCGTGCGCTGCAACTACAGCTGTGTCGACTGTGGGACGGTGTTCGCTGACGTGCAGCCGCCGGCTCGGTGTGACGACTGCGGCGGCGAACAGTTCGAACGTGTCGGGACGACGGGGCGTGTGACAGAGACGAGCCACGGCGAGACGACGGGCGACAGGAACGATCTAGACGGCGCGGCGGCGTTCTTCGCGGGCGCGCTGTGGGGGCGGTGAGGCGAACAGCTTACCACGGGCGCCACCGTCGGTTCGTCTCGTGACGGGGGAAGAACCGTACGACCCGGCGTACGCCGACTACCCATCCGACGAGTACCCGCCGGACTGGGACGCCCGGCGACGGCGCGTGTTGGAGCGTGACGCCAACCGGTGTCAGTCGTGTGGCGTCAGGAACACCCGCGTCGACGACGTGTGGCTGGAGGTCGACCACGTCGTCCCGAAGGCCGACGGGGGCGGCCACGGGCTCGACAACCTCCAAGCGTTGTGTCCGCGCTGTCACGCGGAGAAACACGCAGACAACGAGGCTGTCCAACGGCGTGCCAGGGAGTTCGACCGCCGCAACACCCGCCCGGGGTGGCTCCGGCTGGTGCGTATCCTGTTGGTCGTACCGGTGTTGTGGACGGCACTCGGGGGTGTGACACGCGACGAGTGGGGGCGACGACTCCACCCGCTCTCCGTGTCGGCGGCGACAGAACAGCCAGACGGCACCGGCGTGACAGTTGACGTGACGGTGGCGGAGCTGTGGTCGAGTGACGACGACAACGTCGGCCAACTCGGCCGACTCCGCGGGACCGACGGGGAGGGACGCGCCCGGTTCGTCGTCTGGGCCGGCGGCGACCACCCGCGACTCTCGGAGGGAGAGACGGTCAGACTCGTCGGCGCCGAGACGGCGACCTACGAGGGGGAGTCACAGCTTGTCGTCGACCGGTGGACGGCGGTCGTCACCGACCCCTGAGCCGTCGTCGCCACACGCTGGTCTTCTGGTGACATCTCACTCCCGCCGACCGCCGTCGCTGACCGCGCTCGGGGCCGCAGGGGGTGAGTCGTTTGTCGTCTGCGTCTCGCTCACCTCGAAGGCGGCCAACAGGTCGCCAAGCCGGTCGGCACGCGCCGCCAACGAGGTGGCCTCGTCGGTGACCGTCTCGACAGTCTCGACCTGTTCGTCGGTGGCTTCGACGACCTCCGCCGCTCGGTCGGCGTTCTCGTCGGCCACGGCAGCCGCCTCGTCGACCATCGCGACCGCCTCCTCCGTGCTCGCGGCCTGGCTGTCCGTCGCGGCGCTGATCTCGGCGACGCCGTCCTCCGTCGCCTCCGTGTTCTCCGTCACCGCCTCGAACGCCGCCGCCGTCTCCCTGACGGCCACGGCGCTGTCTGTGACCGACTCGCGTGCCGTCTTGACCGCGTCGACCGTCGCCGCCACCTCCGTCTGTGTCTCCTCGATCAGCGTCTCGATCTCCGTGGCAGCCTCGCTCGTCTCCGCCGCGAGACTCTTCACCTCGTTTGCGACGATCGTGAACCCTGCCGTCCCGCCGTCACCGTTCCCCGCTCTGGCGGCCTCGACGTTGGCGTTCAACGCCAGCAGGTTAGTCTGGTCGGCGATGTCGCCGATCACCTCCGCGATCTCGCCGACCTCGGTGGCGGTCTCGTCGAGTCGGTCGACCGTCTCGACGGTCGCGTCGATGGCGTCCGTCGCCGCCTCGGCGCTGTCGAGCGCGTCGCCGGCGGTGGCCTCGCCGGCCTCGGCCACTTCCGCCGTCTCCTCTGCTGTGCGCGCGACCGTCTCGGCGGAGGAGGCCACCTCCTGGATCGTCGCCGAGAGATCGTTCATTTCTGTCGTCACCTCCTGGAGCGTCTGGTGTTGCTCGGTCGCGCCTCCCGCGATCTGCTCGACGGCGTCGTCGATCTGGACGCTGGTCGTGCGGGCCCGTTCGGCCCCGGCCGTGGTCTCGTCGCTGGCCTCGGACACCGCCGTCGCGAACGACTGGATCTCCCGGACCGTCGACTCCGTGTCGGCGATCATCTCGTTGAACGACCGCGCGACCTGTGCCATCGCCTCACTCTCCGTGTCCGGGTCGAGTCGAACGGTGAGGTCGCCGTCAGCCGCTCGGGCCATCGCGGCGCTGTAGGTGTCTGCCGTCTCTTCGAGGTGGTCATTGAGCCGTTCCACCTCGTCACGCCGAGAGGCTGCCTCGTCACGGGCGGACTCTGCGCGTTGGATCTCCTCGTCGCGGGCCTCGATCTCCGCGAGCCGCCGGTCGGCCGCCTCGCGGGACTGTTCCAACGACCGCCAGTTCGCCACCAACGCCCCGATCAGCCCGAGGATGAACGCGGCGTGAATCCCGGACCACGCCCACGGGTACTGGATCGCCGCCGCGTGGTTGTACACCCGGCTCGGGTCGATCGTCGCGAACACGCCGTGCCCGACGGCGACGTACCCCAAGCCGACGAGAAACGGGAGCCAGTCCTCGTAGCTCGCCAGGATCGCCATCACGACGAAGAAGTGGAAATGCGCCTCGATGTACCCGCCCGAGAACTGGACGAGCAGGGTCGAGGAGAGCATCATCCCGACTGCCGCCGCGACCGTCTGTCCACGCCGCGGCAGCCCCGACCACGCCGCGAGCAGTCCGACACCGACGAGGAGGCCCAGCTCCCCGAGGACGATCGGCGTCGGCGTCGCCGGAATCTGCGCGCCCGTCAGGAACGTCTCCGTCCCGTCGTACAGCCCGACTGCGAGCAGGAACGGGACGTGCGCGAACAACGTCAGGAGGATACGCCGGTGTCGCGCCCCCCACACGTCGTCCGAGATCCCCGAGCCGTCGGGCATATACCGCCTGATGTCCCCCAGAACACCGGCCGTCTCTCCGCCAGTTTCTGTCCGCCCCGTCGTAGCCATATTTACAACACAGGTTATCCACGGTCTAAAATTGACGGAGCCGTGAACACCGTTCCGACTCCAACTTACCGATCGCGTCCCGGTGGAAAGCCGTCGGTCGAGTCGACCACCGAACTTATCCCGAGACCGGCGGAACGCCGACCGGAGATGGTCCCTCGCAGACGCCTCCTGGGAGCCGTCGGGCTCCTCGTGGCCACCGCCGGCTGTGGCACCGACAGACAACGCGACCGAACCCCGACACCGACAGTCGCGGCCGACCCCGACCGGGCGGTCGAGACCGGATCGGTCTCCAGAGACGACGTACCGCCGACGCTACGACTCCGCGGCGGGACGGACGCCCCACCCGTCCGTCGGCCGCCGTCCAAGCAACGACGACATCGACCCTTCGACGGCCGTGACTGGGACGTGCACTCCTGGACCCTCGACCGGGAGAACGCCGATGCGGTGCGGGTCGTCCCCGACGGACGCGAGACAGTCGAAGCGTTCCTCGCGGCGACCGACTTCGAGACGGAGACCGTCTACGTCCAGTCGATGCGGGTGTTGTCCTGTTACACCGTCACACTCTGTTCCGTCTCGTGGGGTGGTGACGGGATCGAGATCGGCTACGGTCGCAAACTGAAGCCGTACACGGCGGCGTGTGAGGCGGACACGCGGGTGTACGAGAGCCGACTGATCCGGATTCCGGCGACGGTCGAAGGGGTCGGCGGCTCCACGTCGTTGGGCGGGAGTGCGTGCCGCGGTGTCGAGCTTCGGGAGGGTGGTGGAGACGAGAGCATGGACGGCGAGAGCACGGACGGCGAGAGTGGCGACGGGGAGAGTGGCGGCGACGGGATGGACTCGGAGGCGGCGACGGAGACAACGACACAGACGGAGGCCAGCGGCCGATAACCGACAGCACCACACGCCGTGGCCTGCTCGCGACGCTTGCGGTGACCGGGGTGGCTGGGTGTAGCGGCGAGCTTCCGGGCGTCGACGGGAACCGCGAGATCGAGTCACGCGGGCTCCCGGCGATCGACGTGGAGGACACGAGCTTCGGGACGACACCCGAGTTCTCCGTGTCGCCGACGTTCCCGGTGTCCGTCGCGGCCGCCCAGTTCCGCCGCCACCGCGACCGGACGACGGCGTTGCTCGGTGAACTCCCGACACCACTCTCGGCGGAGACGGTGCCGAACGGTCACGTCCGGGCGGAACTGGCCGACGCCGTCCGAGAGGCGACGACCGCGTTGGCGGACGCACGGACGGCGCCGACGGAACGGGTGGCGCTCCAACGACTGCGTGACGCCCGGGTCGAGGCGGGGTACGCCGCGGCCGGGTGGAGGTTCGCGACGGGCGAACAAGAGCTGTCGACGGCGCGAGACTCGTTTTACGCCGTCGTCGACGAGGCACAGGAGGTGCGCGAGACGCTCGAACACCTCGCCGGCGACCCGGTCGTCGCGACTGCCGGCTACGCCGCCGTCGAGTACCTGTTCACCCGAGCGGGCGACCGCGACACACCCAACGCGGAGTCGACGTTGTTGCGCATCGCCGAGACCGGCGGCGCGGTCGAACGGGCGCGTGCGACCCTCGCGGACGCTCGCCACCTCGCGGACCGACTCGCCGACACCGGGACGGAACGGCACGCCGACCGGATTCGGAGGGCCGCCCAACGGTTGTTCGAACGACTTCGAGAGCGGCAGTCCGCGGTCGCGACCCCGACACCAAACAGGGAACGGTCGGTCGCGAGCGAGGCGCTCCGGGCGTTCGACCAAGCGGTGTCTGACCGCCGGCGGTCCGTCGCGGACGCCGACAGTTCGGCGACGGCGTTGCTAACTGGGACACGCCAACTGGCGACGCTGTCGGCGTTCGAGACGATCACCGAGCGGGCCGAGGCAGGGACTCTCGACCGGATCGAGTCGGCCGCGTGGGTCCGCCGCCGGCGAGCGGCGGCCGTCGAGGCCGTCGAGTCTGCACTCGGGCGCGCCACCGCGCCCGCGCTGGCCCGCCCGACCGTCGTCGACGCCGGCCGACGGCTCGCGTACGGCGACAGACGACTCGCCCGAGTCGCCGACCGCGGCGATCCGGCTCCTGCCCGACTCGTCGAGCCGGTCGCCGACTACGTCACCGTCGAGACGCTCGCCGACGCCGCCAGCGAGACGAGCGGGACGGCCGCCGAAGCACTCCGGGAGTAACCTTATACGCCCTTGTATTACCTTCCAGAAAAACGATCTCCTGCAAGGTCAGCTTAAGTTGTCTCGGGACGACAGACGACATGTGAGTCGAAGTACCGAGGAGACGCCAGAGGCACCGACGGTCCGAGACCCGGTGGCTCGGAGCGACGGGGTGACACTGCCGCACGCGTCCGCAGACGGGGACGGGCGCGTGGTCGACTTCCGGCCCTACGAGCCGTCGGATCGGGAGGCCGTGCGGTCGTTCTACGAGTCGTTCGAGCCGACGGACCGTTCACAGGGGGTGCCGCCGGCCGCGCCGACGGCGCTCGACGAGTGGCTGTCGACGGTGACGGCCGCGCCGTCGGTGGTCGCCACACACGACGACCGGGTGGTCGGACACGTCACGTTCGTTCCGGACCGATCCGGAGAGCACGAACTCGGGTTGTTCGTCGCCCCGGCGTACCGCCGGGCGGGGGTCGGGACGGAGCTGTTGCAGACCGGGCTCACACACGCCCGGCAGTCGGCCGTCTCGACCGTTTGGCTCTCCGTCGAACGGGAAAACGAGGCCGCGCGGCGGTTGTTCCGGCGTGCCGGCTTCGTCGAGACGAGCGAGACCGCGTTCACCGTCTACGCGACTCGGTCGGTCGACGTCTGACCGGCGAGCGAGACGGTCAGGTCACTCCGCGACGAACACACGCGCCTTCGCGACGACCTCACCGTCGACAGTGAACCCCGGTTCGAGCACCTCACAGACAGTACCGTCGTCGGTCTCGGCCGGCACCGTCCGTTCGACGGCGTGGCGGTCACGGTCGAGTGTGGTCCCCGGCTCCGGGTCGAGAATCTCGACGCCGTCCTCGGCGAGCGTGGCCGCGAACTGCTCGCGCACCATCTCGATCCCCTCCAGAAGCGTCTCGGTGTCCCGTTCGCCGGCTGTCAGCGCACGCCCCAACGGCTCGTACACCTCGGCGAGAAGGCGTTCGACGAGGTCGGCCGTCGCGTGTCTGCGCCGCTCGGCCAACTGTTCCTCCTGTTGTCGGAGGTAGTCGTCCACCTCCTCGCGTTTAGCCTGGAGTCGTGACTCCGTGGCCGCCAGCTCGGATTCGAGTTCCTCGACGCGCGTCCGCAACTCGCTGACGGTGTCGGCGTCGACCGACTCTCCGTCGGAGGTGGTCTCGGGCGACTCTCCGTCGGAGGTGGTCTCGGGCGACTCTCCGTCGGAGGTGGTCTCGGGCGACTCTCCGTCGAGAGCGGTCGCGAGCCGCGCCGCCTCCCGGTCGTCGAAGAACCCGTTCTCGGCGAGCCGGCGGAGTTTCTGTTCCGTCGTCGGCTCGCCGTCCCAACGGTCGTCGTCCGTCACTGTCGACCGGATTGGATCCCGGACGGAATGAATCCGGTGGTGTCGGGGGAGCGAGACCGACTAGACGCGACGACCGGTGGAACCAGATAGAGAATGAGTGGAAACATGAATCAAATTTTAAACTCAAAAACAGTGTACAGCGTAGTATGTCGACTCGAACCCCGCAGACAGAGTCAGTCGATGGTGTGCCAGTAGAGTGTACCGCACACGACGCGTTCTGCGTCTGGGATCTCCGCGGGTGGGACGGTGAGTTGGAGGCGATGGCGGCGATCAACGACGCGTGGCTCGACCACCACGACGAGCCGGGCGTCGTCGGGACGATCAGCGTCTTCCCGGAAGACGTGATTATCGACGGAGAGCTCCAGTCGTTCATCTCCGAGGGGTGGAACGAGGCGGGCGAGGCGGCCGGGCTGCAGCATCTCGCCATCGTCGGCGACGGTCTCGCGTCTCGGGCAGTCAAACAACAGATGTCGGTGCCGGACCTGACGATGGACGTATTCAGGAAAGTCGAGCCAGCCGTCGAGTGGTTGGACGAGCAGACGGGGTGACCGCCGTCTGCTGACGACGTGGACGAACCACAGTCGCCGAAACGCGGGTTCCGGGTTGAAGTGGGACGGCGGCCACACCTCGCGTATGGAGGTCGTCACCACGGACACCGTCCCGGGCGAGACGGTCGCAGAGTCGTTGGGTGTCGTCCGCGGCAACACAGTGCGGGCGCGCAACGTGGGTCGCGACATCACCCAAAGCATCCGCAACATCACCGGCGGGGAGCTGAAGGCGTACTCAGAGCTGTTGAGTGACGCCAGAGACGAGGCGCTTGACCGACTGGTCGAGGACGCCCAGTCGTTGGACGCGGACGCCGTCGTCAACGTCAGACTGGAGAGTTCGGCCATCGCCAACGGCGGCTCGGAGGTGATTGCCTACGGCACCGCTGTCCGGTTGGAGTGACGGATGGTCGAACGTCGAGACCCGGCGCGGACAGGTGTCCTCGTCGGCCGGGCGGTCGGCGTCGTCACCGGCGTCGCGACAGTCGCGGCCGCCTTCCTCGACGACGGCCTCCCTCAACTCGGCTGACGGCGTGCGCCTCCGAAAGGCACTTCTGTAGACCGAACGTTCATTCAGCTACCGGGAGAGCGACGGTCGAACACCGTCGTCCCCCCACCCCACTCTCCCGGCCCTGTACTGCGGTCGGACCGTGTGCTAGCCTGACACCGTCCGGCGTAGTCGGCGACTCCGCGTGGCCACGTTTCTCGACACGTCGGCAACAGTGCCTAACGAGCAGTGACAGTTCTCGACACGTCGGGTACTCACGAGCCAGGGAGCCGCAAGTGAAGCCGTAGGCCTGCCTCGGCGGTGGGCCACCCGCCTCGGCAACGTACCATCACCTCCCGCTCGACTGTCCGTTGGCGGGGGGTGGTCGGAGCACTGACGACGGCATTGGTCGGGCTACAGACGGTGTTGGCGGGTGTCGACGGCGCGTCGCCGACTGCGGTGCTGGGTTACAGTGGTAGCAAGGAGAAAGCCCACCCGTTTAGGGGGTGGGATGAATCCGACAATTTCCTCGACTATCACTCAGAGATAGCACGGCTGGATATTCCACGCTGGCGAGCCCACACTGTTAATTCAGTCCGCATACATAGATTATGTATGGCGAAACAGGTCGTCACACGCACCTACACTGCCGCCATCCAGAACCAGCCACAGGTGCAAGACGACCTCGACGCCCTCGGGTGGACCACCTGATCGAACTGAAGTCGGACGCGGCGGTGCGGCGGGCGACAGGGGCCAACGAGGTGGTGCAGCAGTTCCGCCGGGTGGCGTTTCTCGTCGGGTTGGAGGCGGCACAGACGGGGGGTTTGCGGTTCCTGTCGATCAACGGCCCGGCGGGGTTCGACACCGAGCCGTTCCGGGCGGCCGTGCCCGAGGGTCCCGACTCCAAACCGCGTTGGAACGAACGACGTTCGAGTGAGCCGAGTGACGTTCGAGAGTCCGAGCGACGACAGACACTGCGGTGCGGTCGGGGAGTTTATACCGTGTCCCCTTTCACGAGGTAGTATGAGCCTGCCGGAGGTACTCCAGCGGGAGCTGGGGTCAGAGGACCCGGTCGCCCGCGTCGGGCTCGGGGGGGACGACGAGCTGTTCGTCACGCCGACACGGACGTTGGTCTACCGGGCCGAGAGGTTGTTGTCGGACGAGTCGGTCGAGTCGTACGCCCACGACGCCGAGCGGCTCTCGGTGACGGAGAAACGGCGGAAGGCACGGCTGACACTGGACTACGGGTTGGAGGGTGAGGAGTCGTTCTCGTTGCCGCGTGGGTCACTCGACGAGGTGCTCCACCCGGTGTTGGCCGGTGTGCTCGCCGCGGCCGACATCACGGCGGCCGGCGAGACGGTCGAACGGACGTTCCAGTTCTCCGAGTTGACGTTGGTCGTCACGAGCCGCCGGCTGGTGAAACACGTCGGCGCGGCCGTCTGGGACGAGGAGTTCGAGGAGTACGCCTACGGGGACGTGACGGACGTGGACTTCGAGGAAGGGTCCGTCTCCACCTCGATTGTGCTCACGGTCGACGGTCGACAGGAACGGTTCAAGACGCCGACGGAGGACACCCGAGCGGTTAGAGAGGCGCTGACGGAGGCGTTGTTGGATCACTACGACGTGCGGACGCTGTCGGCGTTTCGCGAGGCGGCCGCCCCGGAGCCCGACCCCGAGACGGAGGCGCCACAGGAGACGGCCGCCGCCGGCGACGGGGTCGACTTCGGGAGCGGACCAGACCCGTTGTCGGCGGACCCGGCGGAGGTCGATGACCCGACGAACGCGACCCGGGAAGACACCGGCGGCGCCGACGCCGCGGCAGTCGCGAGCGTCGAGGAGGGTCTCGGCGGCGCCGGCGAGCCGGCCGACGGCGAGACCGTCGCCGCCGCGGCGACGGACACGCAGGCCGAAGACGACGCCTTCGCAGACTCCGGGTTCGAGCCGGCGGCGCCCGAGGACGAACTCGCCGAGGAGGTCGCACAGCTCCGCGAGACGGTCCGGCGGCAGCGCGAGGAGATCGAACGGAACGGCGAACTGATCGAGCAGTTGATCGAGGAACTCCGTCGCGGTCGGTGAGGACGCTGTCTGTTGTCCCGACGAACTACACCCAGACCCCAGACGAGTGACACTCCAACGGCCGACCGCCGCCGGGTCACTCCCGCCCGGTCACCTTCCTGATACACGAGGAACCGAACGGGCCGACCTCGCCGGTCTCGAATCGGACGAAGTGGCCGGTCGACAACGACTGCCCACAGCGACGGCAGTTGTACTCCCCCTCTCGGCGAACGACACGGCGGTCCAACTCGATCGTCTGCCCGCGGACACGCGATCTGACGGACGCGCCGTCGCGTTCGATCACGCCACGGGTCTCGGCGGTGTCGAGCACCTCGCGAACGAGTGTCGGGTCTCGGGTGACCGTCTCGACGCGGTCGACCGCCTCCGGCAACGGTAACGACTCCTCGGCGGCGGCCGCCAACAACTCCACCCCGAGTTCGACCGTCTCAGCGCGGGGCCGGTCGGCCGGCGCGACGAACGACGGCGGCTCCCGCTCGTTGTCGGGGGTCGTCCCGTTGGTGTCGCCAGAGTCGCCGTCCGCCCGCTCGACACCGTTCGGTCCGGTGTCGGGTGCCGTGTCGGCGTCGCTGTCTGGAGTGGTGTCCGCGTCGGCGAACGACGACAGCGTGGGTGTGTCGCCGTCGTGCGGGTTCGGTGCCACACCTGCGTTTCCGGCTCCGCCGGCTTAACCTCCCCGGCAGCCACGGAACAGATTCAAGTGGCGGAGTCGCGACCCACACAGTATGTTCAGCCGGCGGGCGGTCGTCCGTGGGGTCGTCGCCGGGGTGGCCGGGAGCGCCGTTGTCGGGGCGGCACGGCCGTTGGACGACGACACCGGCTCGGGAGACGAGCGCCGCGCCACACGGCAGGTGGCCCCCGAGGACGGCGCGCCGACGTACCTCTACGACGCGGCCAACACGGGGACGACGACGGCGGCGGGACCGACCTCGGAGCCGTCGGTGCGGTGGCGGCGGGCGTTTTCGGGGCCGTTGTTCGCGCCACCCGCGGTCGGCGACGGCACACTCTACCAGCCGGTGAGCGACGGGCGACTGCTCGCTCTCGGAGCGACCGACGGGACGCGCCGGTGGCGCGTGGAGACGCCGCGTGGCCTGTTGACGACGCCGGCGCTCGCGGCCTCGGGAGTGTTGCTCGCCAACGAGAACCGAACGATCCAGTCGTTGAAGCGGGACGACGGCACCACGCGGTGGGGGATCGGGACGGTCGCCCGCGGGGGCGGCCAGTGTGCGCCGGCAGTGGGGAACGGGCTGGTGTACACCGGCGGCGCAGACGGGCTGGTCCACGCGTTCGACGCCGTGACGGGGCGGCCACACTGGGAACTCCGGCTCCCGGAGGCGGTGGTGTCGTCGCTGGCGGTCGCCGACGACCGACTGTTCGTCGCGGCCGGCCGGACCGTGTTCGCGGTCGACGCGACACGGGTCCCGGAGGCGACGGCGGTGCCCCGCGGGGTCGTCGCCGCGACCCGAGAGCCGATCTGGCAGACGAGCTTCGATGCGCGGGTCGGCCCGGCCGTCGCCGTCCACGACGGTCGGGTCGTCGTCTGTGACGACGAGGGGGTGACCGCGCTCGCGGCCGGCGACGGCTCGCGGGCGTGGCGTGTGGAGACCCCCACCCCCGTGTTGGGGTCGCCCGCGCTGACCGACGACCGAGTGGTAGTGCCGACAGCGGGCGGGCGACTGCGTGGGCTGACGCCGGACGGCGAGGAACGTTGGAGCGCGAACTTCGGTGTCCGGCTCGACACGCCGCCGGTCGTCGCCGACGGGGTCTGTTATCTCGCCGGCGAGCGCGTGCTCGCCGCAGTCGACCCTACCGGTGGTGGGCTCCGTTGGCGGCTTCGCCGGGAGGGGACGGCGCCGACAGCACCCGCCGTCGTCGGCGGCCGACTCTACCTCGCAGACTGGGACGGGACGCTGACCGCCTTCGAGTGACCGTCGGCGGTCGCTCTCTCGTCCGTCGTCACGACCCGATCAGTCGTCGGCGGTCGCCTCCGCGGGCTCGGCGCTCGCCGGCTCCGTGCCGGCCTCGACCGCGGGTGTGTCGACCGCGTCGGTCGGGCGGTCGAGCACGAGCGTGACGACGGCGCCGCGGGGGTGGTTGTCGTCGAAGCGGAGCCGCCCGCCGGAGCGGTCGACGACCCAGTAGACGAGCCACAGCCCCAGCCCG
>JAHENP010000220.1 GCA_018609965.1 Haloferacaceae archaeon | reverse complement strand
TCGTGTGGACACTGCTGGGGCTGTACGCGGGTGGTGTCGCCGTCACACCGTTGTACGCGCCGTTGCGTCGGGCGTCGGTCTCGTTCGATTTCCTGTTCGGACTGTGGGCCGTGACGGCAGTGGTCGGTGCCACAGCAGCGACGGCCGGAAAACGGCGACTCGCCGCGGCCGTCGACCGACTCACACGGACAGACGAATCGGGGTGGGATCTGCTCGTGGTGTGTCTGCTCGGCTACCTACTGGCGACTGTCGTCGCCGGCGCGGGCGTCTCGTTGTTCACCGGCGTCGTCGGGCCGGGCGTGACAACCGCCTTGACCTCCTCCCACCCCTGAAGGGGTGGGATTCCACACGCGGTGGGCATCCCGGTGACGCCACACCCGGTGGCAAATTTTCCCTGACGGGTACTCCGGTTTGCGGGATTCTGGTTTGGCCCCATTCGGGGTCTAGCATGTTCACCGCTCGGGCGAGCGGTCGTATCCACTCCCAGCGACCGTAGTCCCTCGGTTCTCCCGAGGCCGCAGGCCGGGCCATCGACCCGACGCGCCGCCACGCGGTGTGGCGACCCGTCCCAAGCCGGCGTAGGGTTGCTTTTTGATTTACCCTCGCGGGCCACGTGGACGCCCTCTCGGAGACAGTGTGGTAGCCTTTCGTCCGGCGGGCAGACCCCAATCCAACTGCCAAGTTTTCGCCGTCTTGCGTACTTCTCTATACGGGTTCCGCCAAATTAAAGCTTAAGGATGCAGACGGCCATCGGTGGTTGACTGACGGGCCGTGGTGTCGCTTACACCCACCCGTGAACGGGTGGGCTTCCGCTCGCTCCGTGTCAGTTCGCTGCTCGCAATGGGGCTGACAGGAGCCGGTGTCGTCGCCCGTGGACGTGGACAGATCGACTACCCAGAGTGGGCCGAATCCGGAGGCGATGTGATGTTGTTCGGCGTCGTCTTTCTGTACACGTACCTCCAACTGGGTGCGTTACTCGGGGCGGCGAGCGGACTGGTGGCGATACCGCTCGGAGTCGTCTGTGGTGTCGGCGCAGTCGGACTGCGGCGTCTCGACGGACGGGCTGGTGACGCGAACTGAACTGCAGGAGCCGTGACGGGTTGCGGCGTCGAGTGAACCGACTCGTCTGTTCAGGGCCAGTTCCCGGAGTTCTGGTAGGCGTCGACCACACGTTGGATCGCGACGACGTACGCCGCCGTCCGGAGGGTCGGGGCGTCCGTCTCCTCGAACGCGTCGATCATGTCGTCGAACCCGTTCGTGATGTGGCGTTCCAACTCCTCGTTGACCTTCTCTTCGGTCCAGTAGAACCGCTGTCGGTTCTGGACCCACTCGAAGTAGCTGACCGTGACGCCGCCGGCGTTCGCGAGGATGTCCGGGACGACGTACGTGTCGGAGTCACCCAACACCTCGTCGGCCTCCGGCGTGAGCGGGCCGTTGGCGGCCTCGACGATCACGTCCGCGCGCACGTCCGAGGCGAGCGTCCCGTCGATAGCGTTCTCCAGTGCGGCGGGCACCAGTAAGTCGACATCCAGTGTCAACAGCTCTCGGTTGGACAGTTCCTCCGTCGCGCCGCCGTAGTCGGAGACGGAGCCAGTCTCGCGTTTGAACTCCTTGACGGCAACCGTGTCGAGACCTGCGGGGTCGTGGATCGCGCCACTGGAGTCGGAGACGGCGACGACCGTCCCGCCGTGTTGTTCGATCACCTTGGCGGCGATCCACCCGGCGTTGCCGTACCCTTGGACCGCGACCGTCGCGTCCGCGAGATCACGGCCGAGGTAGTCGAAAATCTCACGCGCGGCGAAGGTGGTCGACCGCCCGGTCGCCTGGACGCGGCCGGCGCTCCCGCCGTTGTCCGGCGCCTTCCCGGTGATGACGCCCGGCGCGGTCGTGTTCTCCAACGTCTCGTAGGTGTCTTTGATCCAGTTCATCTCCCGCTGGCCCGTGTTCACGTCGGGCGCGGGGATGTCGCGGTCCTCGCCGATCAACGGCCGGAGTTCCTCCGCGAACGACCGGGTGAGCCGTTCGAGTTCCCCGTCACTGTAGTCGGAGGGGTCGACCTCGACCCCACCCTTCCCACCGCCGTACGGCACGTTCGCGATAGCGCACTTGTACACCATCCACCCAGACAACGCCTTCACCTCGTCGCGGGTGACGCCTGGGTGGTACCGAATCCCCCCCTTGTACGGCCCGCGGTCGCCGTTGAACTGTGACCGGTAGGCCCGGAACACCTCGATGTCACCGTCGTCCAACTCGACCGAGAGGTTCGTCTCCAACACGCGCTCGGGGTTCTTCAGCCGTTCGAGCACGTCTGGCGACACGTCGAGGTAGCGTGACGCGTCGTCGATCTGTTCTTGGAGACTCTCGAACGGGTTCGCCTCGTCGGACATGCGTAGCCCGCAGTGACCGGTGTACGTAAGACTGCCGAATCAATCGCATACCCAATCCTAATATGCCCTTAATTGTCCGTGGTTCGACTACCGTTCCCGCGGGAATCAGCCACGAGCGGCGCCGAGGCGCCGAATCTGTGACTCGGAACCGAGTTGTCGTCTCGGCCGGCGGTGGTGGTCACTCGCTCCCGGTCGGGCCTCACTCGTCCGGGTCGGCTGTGGGCTCGAACGCGAGGTCGGCCGCGAGTGCTCGCTCCCGCACGCGCTCGGCCTGCGCGATCAGAGGGGCGTCGACCATCTCGCCGTCGACCTCGAACACGCCACGACCCGCCTCGGCCGCGCGGTCTCGCGCACCGAGCACCCGTTCGGCCCACGCCACCCGGTCGGGGTCGGGGGTGAACGCCTCGTTGATCGGGCCGACCTGTGCCGGGTGGATCGCCATCTTCCCGTCGTAACCGAACCCGACGGCCGTCTCCGTGGCCGCTCGCAGCCCCTGTTCGTCCTCGAACTCCGTGTACAGCGTGTCGATGGCGTCGATTCCCGCGGCGGCCGCGCTCGTGACGACACGCTGGCGGGCGTACGTCACCTCCCGTCCGGACTCCGTTCGGGTCGCACCCACGTCGGCCGCGAAGTCCTCGGCACCGAACAGAAGCGCGTCCGTCGCTGGGTGATCGGCGATTGCGGCGGCCGCGACGACGCCGCGGGCGCTCTCGACGAGCGCCAACACCCGGGTCGGGAGGTCACGGTCGGCCAGCAACCCGGCAGTGTCGTCGACCGCGTCCGCGTCACTCGCCTTCGCGAGCATCACCGAGTCCGGCGGTTCGTCGGCGGCCGCGAGCGCGTCTGCGTCCGCCGCCGGGTCCGCGCGGGACAGTCGAACGCACAGCTCCGCGTCGGCCGCGCGACAGTCCGCGCGGAACCCGGAATCCGAGAGCAGTTCCGTGACCGCCTCGCGGGCCGCCGGCTTCGCGTCGGGCACGACGGCGTCTTCGAGGTCGATCGTGATCACGTCCGGCTCCGCGCGCGCGGCTTTCCGGACGAGATCGGGCTGGTCGCCGGGCGAGAACAGGAGACTACGTCTGGACACGCCCGGGGTGTCGGGGCGAACCCGTTCGAAGCTTCCGGTCGAGTCCACCGACTCGAAGCGTCCGGTCGAGTTCACCGGCTCGAAGCGTCCGGTCGAGTCCACCGGTTCTTTCTCTCCGCGTGTCGACGGCCCGGGTGTGACTGGGCGTTACTACGAGGCGTTCACGGTCGGTGAGACGATCGACCACGAACGCCGCCGGACGATCAGCGAACGCGACAACCAGGTGTTCTGTGACACGACGATGAACCAACAACCGCTCCATCTGGACGCCGACTTCGCGGCCGACACCCAGTTCGGCGAGCGACTCGTCAACGGCCTGTTGACGATGAGCGTCGCGGTCGGCGTCTCCATCCCGGAGACGACTGACGGCACGATCGTCGCAAACCTCTCGTACGACGACGTGTCACACCCGAACCCCGTCTTCCACGGCGACACGATCCGCGCGCGCTCGACCGTCACCGACAAACGCGAGACCAGTGACGGCGAGCGCGGGATCGTCACGATGCGCGTCGAGGCGTTCAAGATCGCCGACGCAGACCCCGACACCGGCGCGTACGACGGTGGTTCTGCCGATCCCGAGGAGGTAACCAGCGAGGGCGACGTGTTGGTGTGTTCCTTCGAGCGGACGGTGTTGTCGCTGAAGCGAGACGCGGAGTCGTGACAGCGACAGAGCGTCTCACGACAGCGACAGAGCGTGTCGTGACCGTCGCTGGTGACGCGGCCGACTCGCTCGCGGCGACGCTGCCGGCGGCGACGACGCTCGCTCGGGTCGGTCTCGCAGTGATGCTCGTCGCCGCCGGCGGCCACAAACTGCTCCAGCCGGGCGACTGGGCGGTGTACGTCACCGACTGGCTCGCGCCGTTACTCGTCGTTTCGCCGCGCGTCTTCATGCTCGTGAACGGCTGGCTGGAGTTGGGGTTCGCGGCGTTGTTGCTCGCGGACCGCTACACCGCGCTGGCGGCGACGGTCGCGTGGGTGTCGTTGCTCGCGACGATCTCGTACCTGAGTGTCGTCTGGCTCACCACTGGCGCGTTCGGCGACGTGATCGCGCGTGATCTGGGATTGCTGGCGTTGGCGTTAGTGGTGTTCGTGGACGCGAGAACAGGTTGAACCATCCTGTTGTTTTGCTTTCATATGTGATTTCTACTAAGTCTGATCATTAGGAGAGGATTTATATGCTGTGGTCTACTTATCCCATGCGTATGACACAGAAGAGGTCACTCCGGATGCGGTTTGGAAAGTTGGATTTACCAGAAGATGATCTCCCGACACCAAGAGAACTCCACAATGCAATCTCTGATACTTGGACAGTCAGAGATCAAAGACAGATGGTAGAGGGAGAACCACCTGTTGATCTGGAGGAGAAAGGGTCAAACTCTGTTCTGATCGAACAGGAGTACGATCACAATTTCTGCAACTTTATTTATACTGCGGATAAAGAGGACGTTAGTCTTCTCAGAAAAGACGACGAAGTTGAAATTGCACCCGATAACAATCCAGTTCGTTCATTTGTTTTCTACTTTGGGAACGGACAGTTCGCGTATGAATCAGTCGAAGGGCTCATTGATGACTGGATACCCCAGTTCATCTGTGACCGTACGTCCATTAATACCGCTGATCAATACACGCTCAATGAATTCTCCCAATCTACTATGAGCGACTTTTTCCACAAAATGGATAAAATAACAGCGTTCAGATTCGGATCAGTTGAGGACTCTTCACAAATCTCATCACAGATTGGAAGGGCACTTGATCAGTTGGCCGACGAGGTGGGTAGTCAGGAATTCACAGGAGGTCAACCACCAAGTGACTTATCAGATTTGCAAATTTTTAATGAAGCAATAGATGCTACTTCCGTTAAAAAGATTCGGGGGGAAAGAGATGGTAGCTATACAAAGACTATCCTACAGTCTGGTATGTATGAAGTTGTCTGGGATGATGAAGGGATCGGGTCCCAGAGAGAGCGAGCGGTCAAGGTGTATACAGAAATTCTACCTTATCTTAATATTCTATCATAGCTCAATTACAGAATCGTCCCGTGTTTCTTCTCCGGCACAGACTTCTCGATGTCGGCGTAGAAGTCGAACCGCGCGACCAACTCCTCGCGTAGCTCGGAGGGCGGCACGATCTCGTCGATCACCACCTCGCTGGCCATCCGGTGGACATCGATGTCGCGGCGGTACTCCTCGCGCAGTTCCTGTTCACGTTCCGCACGCGCCTCCTCGTCGTCGATGTCCGCGAGCTGGTTGGCGTAGACGGCGTTGATCGCCGCCTCCGGCCCCATGATCGCGATCTCGCCGGAGGGCAGGCCGAGCACGGACTCCGGCTCGTATGCGGGCCCGCCCATCGCGTAGATCCCCGCGCCGTACGCCTTCCGCACGACGACCGTCTGCTGGGGGACCGTCGCCGCCGAGGTCGCGTAGATGAACTTCTTCCCCTTTTCGAGGATGGCGTCCTTCTCCACCGACGAGCCGGCCATGAACCCCGGCGTGTCACACAGATACAGCAGGGGAATCTCGTAGGCGTCACACGTCCAGATGAACTCCGCGGCCTTCTCGGCGGCGTCCGGGAAGATCGCTCCCGACCGCTGTGCGGGCTGGTTGGCGACGACCCCGACCGGCCGGCCGTCGATCCGGGCGAACGCGGTGACGATCTCCTTGCCGTACTCCGATTTGAGTTCGAACACGCTGTCGGCGTCCGCGACACGTTCGAGCAGATCAGTCACGTCGTACGCGCGGTTCGGGTCCTCGGGGACCACCGAGTCCGTCCCCCGCGGATCGAGCGCCGGCGGGGTCGGCTCCGACCGCGGCGGGTCCTCGCCGGCCACGTCCGGCAGATACGTGATCAGCTCCGCGACCAACTGGCGGGCGTGGGCCTCGTCGTCGGCGACGAGATCGGCGCTGCCGGAGTACTGCGCGTGGACCGCCGGCCCACCCAACTCGTCCATCTCGATCTCCTCGCCGGTGACCATCTTCACCATCCGCGGGGAGGCAATCGCCATCGCGGACATCCCCTCGACCATGATCGTGAAGTCCGCGAACACCGGGGTGTAGGCGGCGCCAGCGATACAGGGCCCGTACAACACACAGATCTGGGGCACCCGCCCGGACAGCATCGAGTGGTTGTAGTAGTACTTCCCGATCCCTTCGCGGTTGGCGAAGAAGCCGGTCTGTTGGTCGATCCGGCCGCCCGAGGAGTCCATCAGATACACCACGGGTTTGCCGTTCTTCAGCGCGCGTTGTTGCATCCGGAGGAACTTCTCGACCCCTTTCGCGGCCATCGACCCCGCCTTGACGGTGAAGTCGTTGGCCATCACGTGGAGGTCGCGGCCCTCGAACTCCGCGGCGCCGGTGATCAACCCGTCGGCGGGGATCGGGTCCGTCTCCCCGTCCGTCGCCGGCGAGTCCGGGTGCCACTCGTCGAAGTTGGCGAACCGGCCGTCCTCGAAGGTGAGGGCGTCGCCGGGGTCGGTGTTCTCGTCGCCGAACCAGAGGTTGAGTCGGTCCCGGACGAACAGCTTCCCCTGGTCGGGGAGTCGGTCCTTGTACTTCTGTGGCCCGCCCGAGAGGATGTCGGCGATCTCCCCGCGGAGCGTCTCCTCGCGGCCGCCCGGTCGTTGCCCGTCGTCGATCGGGTAGTCCGGTTCCGGCGGCGTCGCCCGCGCGGCCGGCTCTCCGTCGCCGACCACGACCGCCACCTCAACCGCGAGGTGTTCGGCCAACGCCGACGCGATTGCGGACGCCTCTTCGTCGGTGGCTCCCGCTCCGACGTGGACTCTCATACGCAGGGGGTGGCGAGTATTGCGGAAAACGGTTACTATGCCCCGCGACGCACCGCCGGCGCCGCCGCCACCGGACTGGCCGTTCGAGCGTCGGCTTGCCGACCACCGGGGCTGGTCGTCGCCGTCTCGGTCGTTCCGCCGTCGTCACCTCTGATCGGGGACCCAGTCGCCTGCCCGAACCACAACGGACCCCCAACCGGTGGTGTCCCAGCGGTTCCCCACTGGGAACGGGGCCTGGTCGAACGTGTGCGAGACAGCGCCGTCGGGGTCGACCGTTCGCGAGAGGGTGACGCTGTCGTGCCCCCAGTAGGCAACGCTCTGTGTCTCCAGTCCGACGGCACCGAGGCGTGGCCCCGAGACGCGTCGGGTGACGGCCAACCGACCGCTGTCGGCCCGCCCGTCGTCGCGGATAACGATTTTGTTGCGACCCAACAACTGCCCTGCGCCGTCGCGGACTGTCACCGTCCGGGAGCGCGACCGGCACAAGTGGTGTCGCCGTCGGCGACGGCGTCGGGGTGGGTGTGTCGTCGAACACGGGGGTAACGGTGTTCTACACGTCGTCTGCGGCGCCACAGCCGGTCGGGGGACGGGCGCGGTAAAGCCGTTTCCCGGCGTCGTCGTGCGGCCGCCGAAACCAAGGCTTTTGTAGGCTGTACGGCGAACGTCGGGGTAACACAAGCCGATGGTCCGCAAGAAGACGCTCAGCCCGAGCGGGGCCAAAGACGAGGACGGGGAGTACCACAACGTCCACGTGAACCTCCACGAGGACGAACTCGCCGTCGCAGGGATGGACATCGGAGACGAGGTGTTCGTCCGCGTACGCGACGGAAAGATCATTATCCAACAGGCGGACCCAGACGACGTGGAACACGACTTCTGAGCAGTGATCGCCACTCTCTACGACCGGCTGAAACCGGGGTTGTTCGCGCTCCCGCCGGAGACGGCACACGGCCTCACCCACCGACTGATGCGTGCCGTCCAGGACACCCCGGTCCAGTCGGCGCTGGCGAGCGGGCTGTCGGTGCGTGACCCGCGGCTGTCGACGGAGCTGTGGGGGATGGCGTTCCCGACACCGGTGGGGGTCGCCGCCGGGTTCGACAAGAACGCCCACGTCCCGCGGTTCCTGGCCGCGCTCGGCTTCGGCCACGTCGAGGTGGGCGGTGTCACCGCCGAGCGCCAGTCGGGCAACCGCCGGCCGCGGCTGTTCCGGCTCCCAGAGTCTGAGGCGTTGATCAACCGGATGGGGTTCAACAACGCTGGCGCCGACGCCGTCGGCGAGCGACTCGCCGCGGAGCCGTCCCCGTCGGTGCCGTTGGGTGTGAACGTCGGGAAGTCGAAGACGACGCCGTTGTCGAAGGCGGCCGAGGACTACCGTTACACCTACGACCGGGTCGGTGCCCACGCCGACTACACGGTCGTCAACGTCTCCAGCCCGAACACGCCCGGACTGCGGTCACTCCAGAATCGGGCGAAGTTGGAGTCGATCCTGGGCACCCTCCGGGGCGCCGGGGCGGACCCGCTGCTGGTGAAGCTGTCGCCGGATCTGTCACAGGACGCCACCAGGGAGGCGTTGGCCGTCGTCGACGAGTTGGGGCTCGACGGGGTGGTCGTCACCAACACGACGACCGAGCGGTCCGACGGGGTGACCGACCCCCGGCGCGCGGAGCGTGGCGGGCTGTCGGGTGCGCCCGTCGAGGAGCGCGCGACGGATCTCGTCGAGTTCGTCGCCCGACAGGTCGACGTGCCGGTGATCGGCGTCGGCGGCGTCAGTGACGCACGGGGCGCGTACGCCAAGATTCGTGCGGGTGCAAGCGTCGTCCAGCTGTACACCGCGCTCGTGTTCGAGGGGCCGACCGTCGCCCGCGACATCAACCGCGGACTGCTGGAACTGCTCGACCGTGACGGGTTCGACTCCGTCGACGACGCGGTCGGTGTCGACCTGTAGCGGGC
>JAHENP010000219.1 GCA_018609965.1 Haloferacaceae archaeon | reverse complement strand
CCGGAGCCGTTCGATGGCGGTCTCGTAGCTGCTGATTGTTCGATCGCGTCGCTGTTCGTCCGTCGCGCCGCCACGTTTTTGTGGCGGAGAATCCTTCGAACTCATGTCGTGAGTCGCCTCACGACACGGGGGAGGTAAGGGCCCTATCCCTTACCACCTCTCTCGAAGCGGAATCCCTCTCCCGTGCCGTACGCCTGCCTAGTCGCCCCGCTAACTTAGTAGTATCGGTAATTCGAGCGTAAGTTCATACGCTCCGGCAACAGACCGGAGTGACAGATACGTGAAAAGAGCGGTCGGCGTTGTCAGTTCTCGCTTTCGTCGTCCGCGTGCTCCTCGTGACCGTCGTGGGCGTCTGCGTGCTCCTCGTGGTCGCCAGCGTCGTGAGCGTCACCGTCCGCATCTGCGTGTGTGTCGTCTGCGTCCGTCTGGTCGTCGTGGTCGCCGGCGTGTTCGTCGTCGGCGTGTTCGTCATCGCTGTGTCCGTCGTCAGCGTGTCCGTTCGTCTCGCCCTCGTCGTGTCCATCGCCCTCGTCGTGTTCGTCCGTCTCGCCCTCGTCGTGCTCGTCGGCGTCACCGTGCTCGTCCAGCTCAATCGACTCGGGGCCGTCGTCCTGTTCGGTCTGCTCGTCTTCCTCGGCAACATCGACGGGGCCGTCGTCTTCCTCTTTCGGGATACGGACGCGGAGCGTGCCGTTCTCGGCGAGGGTCGCCTCGGCTTCCGTCGGGTCGACGCTGGCGTCCTCGGGCAGTTCGGCGGTGCCGTCCAGCGACAGCCCACGGCCGGGGAACCGCATCTCGAACTCCTCGTGGAACTCCCGGAAGCGGTCGACTTTCACCTCGACGGCGTCCTCGCGGAACTGAACCTGGATGTCGCTGTTGGTCGTGCCGGGGGCGTCGAAGACGGCGAGGTAGGCGTCTTCGGATTCGAGCAGGTCGTACGCCAACGGCCGGCGTTCCTGCACCTTGCTCACGCCGCGGCCGACCCGTTCTAGCAACCCCTCGATTGCGGACTCGCCGAGGTCGCGCAGGCCGCCGTCGCTGCCGAGACCGTCACCGCTCCCGCTCATAGCTCGATCTCTTCGAGCGTCTCCGTCTCCCCGCAGTACGGACACGAGAGGTCCGCGACCGCGTGGTCGTCCGGCACGTCGTAGGTGTAGTGGTTCTCGAACATGTCCAACTCGCAGTCGTCGTTGATACACTCGATCTCCTTGGTGGCGGGCATACCTCGGGATACGACGGGCGACCGTAAAAACGGCGTGGGGTCGTTCGCGGGACGAGGGAGTGGAGAACAGTCCGGACAGCCTGGTCTCCCGTCTATGGCCACACGCGGTGGACAACAGTTAGCTACTACATCGAATAGTACTAGACGTGAGCACAGACGACACAGATGATGGAGGTGACAGTGCCGAGCCGACGACTCTGGTCACCCGGAAAGGACAGGTGACGATTCCGAAGCGACTTCGTGACTCTTTCGGCATCACCAAGGGTGACGAACCCCGATGGGAAGAGACAGACGACGGAATCAGAGTTAAGAAGTCTACGCCGTCGGCTGGCCGTGGAATGCTCGCCGACGACGATGTCTCCGAAGAGAAACGCGAAGAGATGGCAGTGGAGATGACCCGTGAGATTCGAGAGCGCAGACGGAGTGACTGGAGGCCAGAGTGACGCGTTACAGCAGTGACAAGGAGAAAGCCCACCCGTTTACGGGTGGGATGAATCCGACAACCCGGGAGCGTATCTCTTTTTTTTACTAACGGAGGTTTTATAAATGTTGGGTCTGTGCGCATGACTAGACTGAGGCGGTTCAGCCGCCCAACCAAACGGATAATATCAGATTCAGTCCAAGCTACGTTCGAAAGAACCCTTTCGAACCGCTGGCAGTGGGTTCCGGAGGAAAGTAACTCTGAATCCCAGTATGGCATAGGAGTAACGGCGGCTTGGCCCTGCCAGGAGTCCGGTCATGTCGACCAGGCTGCGAACCTGAAACGCCCACCCAAGCGGTGCCGTGCCGTGGGAGTCTCACGAGTAAAGGTGTGAGGTGATGTCGATGGGATCTGATTACTTTTTTCGTCCTCTCAAAATTAGAGAGATCCGTCGCTGTCTCGTCTACTGTGGCGGCCAGAACAGTGGTTCCTCTCGGCGATACACCCGAGCGACGAGAGCCCGTCTCAGGCCACACCCAGCAGATCGAACTCCGTACCGTTGTCGCGTTCGTCGGCGTGTTCGAAGACGACGTGTGCGGCGGCAACGTCCTGGATCGCCAACCCCGTCGAGTCGAAGACGGTGAGCCCGTCCCCACTCGTCCGACCGTCTTCGTCGCCGACGACGATCTCACCGACGCTGGCGTCGATGTCCTCGTCGTCGAGCGTCCCCTCCGCGAACGGAACGTTGATCTCACCGGAGTGGGTGGTCTGGTCGTAGTCGTCGATCACAAGCTTCGCGTCCGTCAGAATCCCGTCCGCGAGTTCGTGTTTTCCCTCCGCGTCCGCGCCCATCGCGTTGACGTGTGTGTGGTCGCCGATTGCGTCTCGGGGGACGACCGGGTCCCGGACGGGTGTCACCGTCGAGAGCACGTCACAACTCGCCGCCTCCTCGATGGAACCGGCGTGGACATCGAACTCACCTTCGAAGGCCTCGACGAACGCCGCGACGGCCTCCTCGTCGACATCGCTGACGACGACCTCCTCGATGGGGCGGACGGCGCCGATTGCTTCCAACTGTGTGTACGACTGGACGCCGGCGCCGACGATCCCGAGCGTGGTGGCGTCTTCGACCGCGAGGTGGTCGGTGGCGACGGCGGCGGCCGCACCGGTTCGTTTCATGGTCAGTTCCGTCCCGTCGAGAATCGCCAACGGGAAGGCGGTCTCGGGGTCGGAGTAGATCATCGTCCCCATCACCGTCGGGAGGTCGTAACGGTCCTCGTTGTCCGGGTGGACGTTCACCCACTTCACGCCGGCGGCGTCCCAGTCGCCGGCGTCGAGATACGCCGGCATCGACCGGAAATCGCCGTTGTACTGCGGGAGGTCGATGTACGACTTCGCGGGCATCTGCGCGTTCCCGTGGCGGTAGGCGGCGAAGGCGTCCTCGATTGCCGGGACCAGTTCCGTCATGTCGGCGTTCGCGTGGACGGCCTCGCTGTCGAGCAGGAGCGTCTCCATCGAGCGCAACTTTTGCGCGCGGTGGTTAGAAGCCTACGGAACCGGGAACGCTCCCGGTCGGAGAGGTCGCGACTCGGAGGACCTATCGGAAAGCCTGTTAGCCTCCGTCCGATTGCTGGTGGTATGACCACCTGTAGCGCGCCGGGGAAGGTGTACCTCTTCGGCGAACACGCCGTCGTCTACGGGGAGCCGGCGGTGCCGTGTGCGGTCGAACGCCGCGCCCGGGTCACCGCCGAGCCGCGGGACGACGACCGTGTCAGGGTCAGTGCCGACGACCTCTCGCTGAACGGGTTCACCGTCACTTGGGGCGGCGGCGTCGACGACCGGCCGGACGTGGACGCGCCGCCAGCGCTCGTCGAGGCTGCGATGCGGTACGTCGACGAGGCGGTCGCCCAGACTCGCGACGCGCTCGACGACCCCGAGCAGGGGTTCGAGATCACCGTTGAGTCCGACATCCCGTTGGGTGCCGGGCTCGGCTCGTCTGCGGCGGTGGTGGTCGCCGCGATCAAGGCCGCGACCGCCGCGGTCGGTGTCGATCTCTCTGCGGAGGCGGTCGCAGAACGCGCGTTTCGGGCGGAGTACGCCGCACAGGACGGCCAGGCGTCACGTGCGGACACGTTCTGTTCGGCCGTCGGCGGCGCGGTCCATGTGGAGGGTGACGACACCCGGCGGGTCGACGCCCCGCGGCTCCCGTTCGTCGTCGGCTACGACGGGGGTGCTGGCGACACCGGGGAGCTGGTCGCCGGGGTGCGTGATCTCCGGGAACAGCACGGGTTCGCGGCCGACACGGTCGGTGCAATCGGGGACCTGACCCGGAGCGGGGAGGCGTTGCTCGACGACGCCGCGAGCGACGGTCTCACCGACGAGCGACTGGCCGCGCTCGGGGAGCTGTTGGACGTGGACCACGGGCTGTTGTCGGCGTTGGGTGTCTCCGCCCGTTCGCTCGACGAGATGGTGTGGGCCGCCCGCGAGGCGGGCGCGACCGGCGCGAAGCTCACCGGCGCCGGCGGCGGCGGCTGTGTGGTGGCGCTCGATCGGACGGACGCGACCGAGACTGCACTGGAGCTGACGCCTGCGTGTGAACGGGCGTTCCGGGCGGAACTCGCGACGGAGGGTGTCCGGATCGAGTCCGGGTGAGCCGACACCGGCGTAGCTCTCCCGGACGCGTGGACCCACTCCCACTCTGACCGCTACACCACCCCCCACACCACCGTGTCCGCTGTTCTGGCGGACCACGACGAGGAGTCTCTCCGCAGCGTCGATACTGAATCGGAAGAGATTCACCACAGTCGGTGGACACCACTGACGTGACGAGTGACGCCGAGACTGCGGATGGTACCGACGTGACGAGCAACGCCGAGACGGCGGAGAGTGACGCCGAGACGGCGGCCGACTACCCGGCAGTTTTCCACGTCGTCTCCGTGCTCGTGTTGGGCGGGATTGCGTCGTACGCCACTCTCGTCTTCTCGACGTGGTCTCCTCTCGAGATCAACCCAGCGCTCGCCGCGATAGGAATGTTGTTTGCCGTCGCAATCGCGTACACCTACTACTACCGCGAGGAGTTCGACTGACACCCTCCGACTACACGGAGCAACACGGACAGCATCGATGGACGCTCGCGAGAAACGTCACTCTCAACCCGGGCCGTCGCGTCCACGACAGCAACGGGAACTCCGAGCGGACGACGGACCCCGACAGACGACACAGATGACGACCGTACTGAAACTCGGCGGCTCGGTGATCACGGAGAAGGATCGCGCAGAGACACTCGACGGCCCGGCGTTGGACGCGGCGGCCGACGCAATCGCAGCGGCGCTCGCGAGCGACGCGGTCGGGCGGCTGGTGATCGTCCACGGCGGCGGCTCGTTCGGCCACCACCACGCGGACGCACACGGCGTGTCGACGACCGACGGCACCACGGACCACGTCGCGGTGACGGACGTTCACGGCGCGATGACGACGCTCAACCGGTTCGTCCGCTCGCGGCTCCACGACCGCGACGTGCCCGCGGTGCCGGTCCACCCGTTGTCGGCCGCCAGCCGCGACGCGGACGGCAACCTCTCGCTCCCGACCGCGCAGGTCGAGACGTTGCTCGACGAGGGGTTCGTCCCGGTGTTGCACGGTGACGGCGTCGCGCACGCCGGCGAAGGGGTGACGGTGTTGTCGGGTGACGAGATCGTCACCAGCCTCGCGGCGTCGGTGGACGCCGACCGGGTCGGGCTCTGTTCGACCGTTCCGGGGGTGTTGGACGCGGACGACGACGTGATCCCGACCGTCGAGTCGTTCGACGCCGTCGCGGACGTGCTGGGCGCGAGCGACACGACGGACGTGAGCGGCGGGATGGCCGCGAAGGTGCAGGAGCTGTTGGCGTTGACGGCGCCGGCGTCGATCTTCGGCCCGGAGGCGCTTGACGGGTTCCTCGACGGGGAGCGTGTCGGGACGCTGATCGAGTGAGTCGTGGCGTCTCTGAGAGCAAGCACGCAGTGACGAACGCAACTCAGTCGACGGGTGAGTCGACGACAGTGAGAAACTCCGCAGGACTGACGACTGAAGTCCCACGGTACTCGTCGACCGGAAGGACGTGATCTTTGTCACCAGACACTAGATAGTCGGCATCAACTGCGTACGCACACTCAAAGAACTTGTCGTCGTCTGGGTCGTCCTCAACGACCGAGAGCGAGCAGTTGGGGTCGACGACCGTCGCGTCGGTCACGGTTTTGAACGCGGTGATGATCTCTGCTCGCTCCGCTTGCTCGAACGGAAGTCGGTCGTACGTCATCACACGCCAGTACTCGTCGAGAATTGGCTCGGAAGTAAACACGTCGACGGTCGGGGGTGCAGTTGATCGAACTGCTCGGCTCGGGGGTCCGCCAAACCCCGCGCCCGAAACGAAGACGTTCGTGTCGAAGACTACTCCGAGCGGGCCCATTCGATTGCAGCCTCAACATCCTCCTCGGTCACGTCCTCGGCATCGAATCGCTCTCTCACATCCTCTGTGGCGGTCTCCCACTGTTCCTTGCGTTCCGAATCGGAAGTATTGTCTGTCGTGTCCGTGCTCATCTGTGGCACCTGTGTACTAACAGTAGATGCAGCAGTAGTATTAGTACTGTCGCTGGCACTGATGGTGTCTGCCCGGCTTAAGTTGACGCTACCATGGAGTCTGTTTCGGTAGAACACGCTATATATCTCAGTGAGTTAGTGAGTATGTTGGTATAATTCCATATAGGGAACAAAGTAACGAGATCGCAGCGGTCGCCACCAGAGACGCGGGACAGCCCGAAGACAGCCGGGCGTGTGTCAACACGTCTGGCCGCGCAGACAACGGTCTGACCCCAGTGGATGTCGAGAACTGATCAGTTGCTCATGCGCTTGCTGGTCGCAGACGGAGACACAGTGTCACCCGCCTGGCTGAACGATGGTCGTGTACGCGGATTCGTACCTCACTTTTCTATCGAAATCTCCAGTGTGTGGGCTCGACTACAAGGTTTATACACACTCGTGGACGAATGTACGGTGTGCAACTCCTCACCGACGAGGCGAGCGAACAGCTCTCTCGGGGCGTGAGCAGTATGGCTGGCGGATTGCTCGGTGTCTCTGTCGTTTTGCTGTTGGCAGTCGTCGCGTACAGTCCGGTCGGATTCGTTCTCTCGGACACCTCTGTGGCCGTTGCCGTCTGGGAGTGGTCGTGGACCGATCAGACGCCTGCGTACCTCGTCTCGTCTGTTTTCGCGATGTCACTGCTCTACGTGGAGTCGGGCCTGTTAGAATCAACGGGGATGAAGACTGACGAGTCTGACGAGTCCGACGAGTCCGACGAGCAGAAGCAGACGGAGGGCCTGCGGGACAAACTGTTTGATACGTTCAAATTGATAATAGGAGTCAACGGCGTGACTGTAGTTGTGCTGTCGGGAGTTATCGCCGGGCTCCTCGTGTCGAAGACAGTGGGTGCGCCACTGGCAGTCGCTGCCGCGTTCGTCTACCCTGTCGTGGACTTTCGACTAGCCCAGAAGACAGAGCGGGTTCCGACGCCGATTACAGTCGGAGCGGCGCTGTCGGCACCACTTGCTGCCGTACCGACAGTGTGTGCTTTGCCGTTCCACATCGGTGCGACAAGCTCAAAGCGGTTCGCCAGTGTCGTAGATAGCGCCATGGACGGAGTTTTGTTTCTCGCGACTCGTGTCACTGACGCTGTTCCCGGGTCGTTTCAGCTTCCGACTCGGCTGTCTCCGCGTCGGTGGACGTAGCATCACTCTCCGCCTCGTTCACTCACTCCGCGTCCGCAGGTGGTAGAACACGTACGTCTGTGCGTAGCCGGCGACCGCGCCGCCGAACTGCTCGCGGATTGCGCGCGACGTGTCGGTGTAGTTCCCCTGCTCACAGTCGGGAAAGTAGTCGCCGATGGCGGTCTGAATCCAGGTGTCGAGCGGCACCGCCTCCAGAAAGCCCAGCGAAAACAGGAGCACACAGTCGGCGACCTTGTTGCCGACGCCGACGAACTGGGTGAGATACTCGCGGGCGGCCTCGTACTCCCGGTCGGTCGCCGCCGCGGGGTGAGCTTCCCCGTCGGCGACCAGCTCGGCGGTGCGTTGGACGTACGGCGCACGGTAGCCCAACGAGAGATCACGCAGTTCCGACTCCGTCCGGGCGGCCAACTGCTCGGGCGTGGGGAACGCGTGGTACGTCTCGCCGTCGAACGCGACGGGGTCGCCGAACGACTCCGCCAGCCGCATCTGCATCCCGTGAATCCGCGAGACGCGCATCTGTGCCGAGCAGATGAACGAGACGAGACAGGCGAACGGCGGATCGCGAACGAGTCGCATCCCGCGGAACCTGTCGTAGGCGTCCGCGAACAACGACACATCCGGTGTGTCGTCCAGAATCGCATCGAGGTCGTCGTCGAGTCGGAGCAGGTGCGTCAGGAGTCGTTCGGCGTCGACGTTCGACTCCCACTCCAGCCGGGCGTCGGGATCGTCCGCGTCGCCGACCTGCCGAACGCGAACGACCGCCGGCTCGGGCACCAACGGCGCCGCGTCGGGATCACGCGGCGGGGTGAACGGCCGGACGACCGTCTCGTACCAGTGGTCGCCGCCGTGTGCGATCGGTTGGTCGTACATGCCGTCGTCCGCGCGGTCCCACAGATACGTCTGCCCGCTCTCGACGGTCGCCTGCAGGTCGAAGGCTCCGTCGACTGCCGCCAGCGGGACGACTCCGGTCTCCATCGTCCGT
>JAHENP010000218.1 GCA_018609965.1 Haloferacaceae archaeon | reverse complement strand
GCGTGTTGATCTGTGTCCACCCCGCCGCGACGCTGTACGACGCCAGCCAACAGGACACCTTCGAGTCGACGATCCAGACGGCCGCTGATCTGGCCGGCGAGGGTGGTGACGGCGACGGGCAGTCGCGGCTCGGGGAGTGGTGACCTGATTCGACCACAGACCGGCCGAAACGTCGTTGTCGGCGAGAACCCGACCCACCACTCGACAACCCGTCACGGCGGGCCGGTGTGGCGGTCGTCGAACCGGAGAACGATCCGGACCGGATCGTCGAACGCACGGAATCTCTGATCGAGGGTGCACCAGATACGGAGCCAACGTTGTACGAGGCACCCGATCCACAGTTACGGAAACAGGTAGACAACATCAGGGAGCAGGCAGACGCTGCGAGTGACTCCGGAGACGACTGAGACCAGTTTCTGACAGCCGCGTGACCCCTCTCCACGAAGAGCTTATAACGATGTACACACTCGTACATCGTACGACCGACTCGTACATCTCATGACACTCCAGACGTACATCGAGCGGGTGACGGACGGCGAGGACTTAGGCGTCGACGAGGCCCGGGAGGCGTCGCGGCTGGTCTTCGAGGAGGCGACGGAGGCACAGATCGGGGCGTTGCTGGCGGCGCTCCGGGCGAAAGGCGAGACGGACGCGGAGATCGCCGGCTTCGCACAGGGGATGCGGGCGGCCGCCCGGACGATCGAGCCCGACGCAGACCGGTTGGTCGACACCTGCGGGACGGGTGGTGACGACTACGACACGATCAACGTCTCGACCACCTCGGCGTTCGTCGCGGCCGGCGCGGGCGTGACCGTCGCGAAACACGGCAACTACAGCGTCTCCTCGCCGTCGGGGAGCGCGGACGTGTTGGAGGCGATCGGCGTCGACGTGGAGTCGGAACCGGCCGACGTGGAGCAGGACATCGAAGACGACGGGATGGGGTTCATGCTCGCGCCCGTTTTCCACCCCGCGATGAAAGCCGTGATTGGGCCGCGCCAGGAGCTGGGGATGCGGACGATCTTCAACGTGTTAGGGCCGCTGACGAACCCGGCGAGCGCGGACGCCCAGGTGTTGGGCGTGTACAGCGAGGCGCTCGTTCCACAGATCGCGGAGTCACTCACGCACATGCCGACGGAACGCGCGTTGGTCGTCCACGGCGACGGCGCCGACGAGATCGCACTCCACGGGGAGACCCGCGTCGCGGAGGTCGACGGCGACGAGGTGACGGAGTACACGCTCACCCCGGAGGATCTCGGACTGGAGCGGGCGCCGATCTCGGCGATCGCCGGCGGCTCGCCCGACGAGAACGCGGCGGATCTGGAAGGGATCGTCCGCGGCGAGGTGACCGGTCCAAAACGGGACGTGATCCTGGCGAACGCCGGCGCGGCGGTGTACGTCGCGGGGCTGGCCGACTCCCCGAGCGAGGGTGTCGAGATCGCGGCCGACGCCATCGACAACGGGGACGCGGCCGACGCGTTCGAACGGATGCGGTCGTGACGCCGACCCGACGGCGGGAGTCAGAGTCAAGACGGCCGGCCCACCAACACAGACAATGAGTAGAGTGAAGATCTGCGGCGTGACGAACGCGACGGACCTTCGAGCAGTCGTCGAGACCGGTGCAGACGCAGTCGGGCTGATCACCGACGTGGGCGTCGACACCCCACGAGCGATCGACCGGTCGACGGCGGCGGATCTGGCGGCACGGACCCCGCCGTTCCTCACGAGCGTCGCGGTGACGATGCCGGAGACGCCCGAGGACGCCGTCGACACCGTCCGCACGGTCGCGCCGGACGTGGTGCAGATGCACGCCGACTTCGACGCCGAGCAGTTGGGGTACGTCCGCGCGGAGACGGAGACACAGGTCGTCCCGGTGGTCGACGCCGACGCGCCACACCGCGCCCGCGAGATCGACGACGCGGCCGACGCGGTGTTGGTCGACTCGACGACGGCGTCGGGCGCCGGCGGCACCGGGGAGACACACGACTGGGCGGCCACCGGGGAGTTGGCGCGGGAACTCTCCTCGCCGGTCGTGCTCGCGGGCGGGCTCACACCAGAGAACGTCGCAGGGGCCGTCCGCGTCGCGGAGCCGTTCGCGGTCGATGTCGCCAGCGGCGTCGAACGCTCCGGCGGCGCGAAAGACCACACCGCGGTCGCACGGTTCGTCCGCAACGCCGGCCGGGCGTTAGACGAGCCGGCCGTCGCGGAGGGAACACCACAGACGGACTGACGAGAACAGTGACAGACCACACACACGACACGACAGGATCGAGACTCGGACAGGAGCGTGACTGTGAGACGCCACGCGGTCGAGGGTACCACAGCACGGACGCGTCCGGCGAGACGAGCAGTGCAGACGGGCCGTACGCCGACACCGCCGAGGGACAACTCCTCACGGACGGTGGCCAGGCCGTCGGGGCGGAAGTGAGCCTGAGCCGGTCACGGGAGGCGTTTCACGATCTGTTGTCGGGGGTCGACGGCCCGGCGGTCGCACGGGTCGCGGCGACGGTGCCGGCGGACGTGGAGCCGCTGACGGCGTACGCCGCGCTCTCGGACCGGTCGGACCACTCGTTCCTGTTGGAGAGCGCACAGAAGGTTGCGAGTTCGGACCCGGACGGGGCGTTCGCGCCGAGTGCCCGCGAGGAGGCGGACAGACACGCACGGTTCTCCTTCGTCGGCTACGATCCGGAGGCGGTTGTCACCGTCCGCCCGGAGGGGACGACAGTCGACGCGCGCGGGCCGGCCGCAGAGTACGTTGAGACCAGCGACGGGGACACGCTCGACCGGGTGCGTGCGGCGTTGCCGGATGTCGAACGGGTCGGGTTCCCGGACCACGACCGCCAACACCTCGACGGTGGGCTGGTGGGCTTTCTGGCGTACGACGCGGTGTACGACCTGACGCTCGCGGAGGTAGGTGTCGACCGGCCGGAGCCGGTCGCGCCGGACGCGGAGTTCCTGCTCACCACTCGGACGCTCGTCTTCGACGACCACACCGACACGATCGAACTCATCTTCACCCCCGTCGTCGGGGCAGACGACGACCCCGACGCGGTGTACGACGATCTTCAACGGGAGGCGGCGGCCGTGGCAGAGACACTGCGTGCGGCCGAGCCGCCCACGACCGGTGGTGTCGCGGTCGACGGAGAGACGGCCGGCGCGCAGGCAGACTACGAGGCGGCCGTCGAGACGACCAAACGACACGTGTTGGACGGTGACATCTACCAGGGCGTGATCTCTCGGACGCGGACGCTGTCGGGGTCGGTCGACGATCTCGGACTGTACGAGTCGTTGCGCGAGGTGAACCCCTCGCCGTACATGTATCTCCTCCAACACGGCGACCGGTCGGTGATCGGCGCGTCCCCGGAGACGCTGGTGTCCGTCAGCGACGACCGTGTGGTGGTCAACCCCGTTGCGGGGACGTGTCCCCGCGGCACCTCCCCGGTTGACGACCGCCGGCTCGCCGGCGAGATGTTGGCCGACGAGAAGGAACGGGCCGAACACACGATGTTGGTGGATCTGGCGCGCAACGACGTGCGCCGGGTGAGCGAGCCGGGGTCGGTTCGGGTCGAGGAGTTCATGAACGTCCTGAAGTACAGCCACGTCCAACACATCGAGTCCACCGTCACCGGCCGGTTAGCGGCCGACGCCGACGGGTTCGACGCGACGCGGGCCACCTTCCCCCGCGGGACGCTGACGGGCGCGCCAAAAGTGCGCGCGATGGAGATCATCGACGACCTGGAGACGACACCTCGTGGCGTCTACGGCGGCGGTGTCGGCTACTACTCCTGGACGGGTGACGCCGACCTCGCGATCGTCATCCGCACGGCGATCGTCGACCACGGCGGGCCGACCGACGAACTCGGCGTCCGGGCGGGTGCGGGGATCGTCGCCGACTCCGACCCGACCGCAGAGTACGAGGAGACGGAACAGAAGATGCGGGGCGTGTTGGACGCCGTCGACCGGGTCGCCGACCGTTCGACGGACGCAGGGGAGTCGGCGGCCGGGTTGAGCGCGACGGCCGAGTCGGAGTCGACAGCCGACGAGACAGCGAACGAGACAACGACAGCCGACGACGGAGGTGGTGACGCGTGAAGGTCGTCTTCGTCGACAACTACGACTCGTTCACGTACAACCTCGTGGAGTACGTCAGCGAGCAACGCCCCGACGGGGAGCCGGTGGAGACGGCCGTGTTGAAGAACGCGGTCGATCTCGCGGACGTGCGGGCCGCAGAGCCGGATGCAATC
>JAHENP010000217.1 GCA_018609965.1 Haloferacaceae archaeon | reverse complement strand
CCGGAGGTACGACACGTCGGGGTCGCCGGAGCCGACCGGAACACAGACACTCCAGTACCGCGGTGACACCGACACCCGTCCGGAGGCGGAGCCGGACGCGGGCGACGTGACCGAGAACACCCACGAGGAGGACATCGAGACGGTGATCGAGCGGGTCCAGACGGCGTTGGCCCGCCGGTACGACCAGGGCCGCCCGGAGGTGTTGTTCCGCGAGATTCGCGAGACCGGCGGTGCGCCGGTTCGGACGTATCTCGCGTTGTTGTTTCTCGCACACCGCGGCGAGGTGCGGCTCCGTCAGGACGACCTGTTCGGCGATCTGTGGGTGCAGGACCCGACCGCGGCGGCCGTCGGCGACGAGGCGGTCGCGGACTGAGCCGGCGGTGTAGACGGCCGGGCAAGTTACGCCGTCTGGTACAACACGTCCAGTTGGTGCGCGAGGTACACCAATTCTCCGTCCGCCAACTGTCGCCGTCGTGTCTGGAGCCAGTCGCGCAGGTCGGCGACCGTTTGGTCGCTGTCGGCGAGTACCGCCGTGGCGCCCGCGGTCGGTTCCCAGTTCTCGGCGGCGTCGCCTGCGTCGGGGGCAGTGTGACCCTCGCCTCCGTCGACGAACAGTGCGTCGGCGACGTAGCCCAGGACCGTCGCCAGAAAGTACCGTTCGTCGTTCGGGTATTCGCTCTCCGGAGTCGGGCGGACGACCCAGTCGGCGGCGTCGACCGCGAGGAGCCGGCCGTCGGCGCGGCGGCAGTAATCGACGGCCGCCCGACCGGCGCCGCTGTCGCGGCCGTCGTGGGCGTCGATCTGTGCGTGGAAGATCTCCGTCACGAGATCGTCCGCTCGGTGTGCCGGGGTGAACTCCGTCGTGCCGTCGAAGCTGAACGGTGCGTAGACGAGTCCGCCCGGAGCGGCCGCGGCGGTGAACGCGTCCAGCGCCGCCTCCACCGGGACGAGATCGAGGAAACAACCGGCGACGACGAGATCCGGCGCCGCGACCGGTTCGTTGGCGTCGCCGACCGACTCGTCGCCAGCGACGGCCGAGTCTCCAGTGGCGACACGCTCGGCGGCCCTGACCGCGTCGCCGGTGGCGAACCCGACGTTCGACCCCGAGTAACGGTCACGAGCGACACTGATTAGCTCGCTGGCCGTGTCGACACCGTGGTACGCTGCGGGCTCGACACCCCACTCACGTAGGCGGTCGAGTGCAATGCCGGTGCCACAGGCGGCGTCGAACACCGTCGGCGCCGCCGGGAGGGCCGCGAGGAGGCGGTCACGAACACGCCGGCTGAACGCACGATCGTCGACGGACACCTTCGCGTCCAGATACCGTACGTCTGTGTGGTCGTGATCTGACTCCGTGTTGCCGGTGCTGTCGACACCGTCGACGCTGTTGGGGTCGTCGGCGTCCGTCACAGTTCGCGGTCGTGGGAGACCCACGCGATGTCGTCTTCCCACATCTGTACGGCGAGCCCGTCGACACCCGCGAGTGTCTCCGTGTCGAGGCCGTCGACGACCCGGTCGCCGAAGATCCGTGCGAACCGCTCGACACTGGGGTTCCCGTCGAACGCCGGGCGGTCATTGAGCAACGTGTCGCGGTAGTCGGCGACGAGATCATCGAGTGCCGCCTTGACGGCGTCGATGTCGACGACGTAGCCGTACTCGCCAAGGTCCGTTGTTCGGAACCGCACCTCGACCTCGTAGGTGTGGCTGTGTGGCTCACCCTCGCCCGGCGGCGGGCTCGGGACCGTCAGGTAGTGCTGTGCGACGAAGGTTCGGGAGACGCCGAGTTCGTACACGACCGTTGTTCGCCGGGGAGCGTGAGGAAAGTTGTGACTCACCGCGCACCGTTGGCGACGACGACAGGCGTCAGTCGTTGTAGTCGAACACGACCTGCAACGGTGTCTCGCCGCCAAGCTCGTCGAGGAGTTCGTACGCCCGCGGCGCTTCCTCGAACGGGATTCGGTGCGTGACCAGCTCCGACAACGGGAGATCGACGGCCCGCGACAACGCGGTCTGGAGTCGGCGGTCGGTCGTCCACCGCCCGCGCAGCGATGGGTCGAGTGTGCTCACCTGACTGGCTTCGATGGCGATCCGACTGCGGTGGTACTCCCCGCCGAGGTTCAGATCCGCGCGTTTCTGGCCGTACCAGGAGCCGACGGTGACGCGCCCGTCGTAGCCGACGGCCGCGACCGCGTCGTCCAACGCCGCCGGGTTGCCGGAGATCTCGACGGCGGCGTCCAGCCCCGGCTCCTCGTCGGCTCGTTGTCGCTCCCCGAGGTCCGCCGCCGCCTCCGGGATGAGCGTCGTGTCGGCACCCAGCGCGGCCGCCCGTTCCCGGCGCTCTGGCTGTGGGTCGACGACGATCAGCTCCGCCAACGGACAGTCCGCCAGCAGGGCGACCGTCGTCAGCCCGACCGCGCCGGCGCCGAAGACGGCCACCCGCTCACCCAGCCGTGGTGCGGTGTCGAGCACGAGCGTCACCGCTGTCTCGACGGTCGGCAACATCGCGGCCGCGGTCGTCGGGAGCTCCTCGGGGAGCGGGACGACCGCCGACGGGTCGGCGACGAACGTCTCCGTGTGCGGGCGGAACCCGAACACGCGTCTACCGAGCCAGTCGTCGTCCGTCTCCGTGCCGGTCTCGACGACCCGGCCGACCGCGGCGTAGCCGTACGCGAGCGGGTAGTCGAACGACGCCCCCTCGAACGCCGGCAGTGTCGCGTCGACCGGCATCTCCTCGGGCACCTCGTCGCGGTAGACGAGCAACTCCGTTCCAGCGGAGACGCCCGACAGCGTCGTCTCGACCCGGAGTTGGTCGTCGCCCACCGTCTCCGTCGGACGCTCCCGGACGGCCACCGAACGCGGCCCCGTGAACGACACTACGCGACGGCGGCTCACCCTCTCTCGCCTCCAGCACGCGTCCGTGTCACTGTCGTCACCTGGTTAGAACAGTGCGGGTCCCCAGCCTTTCGTCTGTCGACACACCGCGGTCGCCCCTGCGTGTCATCGCCTCCGAACTCAGTCGTCTGCGGGTGTCGTCGGCCCGTCGGATTTGTCCCGTGGGAGTCGGCCGGTGACGGCCAGATAGTCGCGAACGAAGACGAGCAACGACGGCGCCAGTGCCAGCGGGGCGACTGCGTGTATCGCTCCGCTGGGCCCGACAGGAACCAACGCGACGGTGAGGAAACCCATCTGCCAGGTCGCGAGCGGGCGGCGGAGTCGACTCGGGGGCAACGACCGAATCTGCCGCCCCTGCCGTCGGTCGAGCCACAGCCCCGCACGGTAGACGTACCGCGCGGCCGCCAACGACAGGTAGATCCGCGGGAGCAGTCCCCACGCGACCGCGACAGCCGGCGCGACGACGAACCCCAGCGTGTCGTACCCCATGTCCAGCCGTTCGCCGAGTCGGGTCGGCCGACCGATACGCCGCGCGATCACGCCGTCGATTGCGTCCAACAGGACGCCACTGCCGTAGAGGAGCGCCGGGAGCCACGCGACCGTCGCCGCCGTCGGCGGGACCAACAGGAACCCCGCCGCGGCGGCGTACGCCAGCCCGCGGACGAGGGTGATGGCGTTCGCCGCACCCAGCGACCGCCGGAGCCGGCCGCGTGTGGTGCCTGCCGTCGACCGGTT
>JAHENP010000216.1 GCA_018609965.1 Haloferacaceae archaeon | reverse complement strand
GAGTTGATGCAGTCACAGGCGACGGAGGTGGCCGCCAGCGTCGAGAGTCTCGACGAGGAGGTGTCGGAGGTCGGGTCGATCGTCGAGGTGATCACCGACATCGCAGAACAGACGAACATGCTCGCACTGAACGCGTCGATCGAGGCCGCCCGTGCCGGCAAACACGGCGACGGGTTCGGGGTCGTCGCAAGCGAAATCAAGGACCTCGCCGAGGACGTGTCGGACGCGACCACGGACATCGAGGCACGGATCGACGCGGTGCAGGCGACGACGGCCGAGACGACCGCCGAGATGGACGCGATGGGTGAACGGATCGACCAGGGGGCGTCGACGATCCGAGCGTCGATCGACACGTTCGACGAGATCAGCGTCGCCGCCAGAGAGGCGGAGTCCGGTATCGAGGAGATCAGCGCCGCGACTGACGAACAGGCGGCATCAAGCGAGGAGGTCGTGGCGATGATGGACGAGGTGTCGGCGGTGAGCGAACAGGCAGCCGACGAGGCAGCCGCGGTGTTAGACGAGACACGAGACCAGACGGCGTCGCTGTCGGAGCTGTCGACAGATGTCGCCTCGCTGGGTGACTCCTCGGATCGGCTCCAACGGGAGTTGGCGACGTTCGATCTCGGACGAGGCGACGTGACCGTGGAGGCCGAAGCCAGTGCCGCACTCGCACAGCCAGACGGTGGTGCGCCGGCCGACACCGACGGGTCGTAGACGGTGGGGACACAGACAGTGTAGCGTCGTAGTGACGGTGACTGGCCGACAGCGTCGTCACTCCCCGTCTGCTCGCTCGACCAGTCGGTCGGCAATCTCGTTCGAGGAGAGAATCTCCCCGTCGTAGGCCGGGTCGCGGGCGGACGCACGAGTCACCTCACAGTCGAGCCCGCGGTCGCGGAGCTGGTCGCGGATCGCGTCGGGGTCGTGGTGTTGGTCGAACCCCAACACGATCACGTCCGGGTCGATCCGTTCGACCGGGACGAAGTAGTCGTCGGGGTGGCCGACGTGGGCGGCGTCGACGACCGCGAGCGCGTCCAGTACGTCACGGCGCTGGCGGTCGGGACACACCGGTGTCGGTTTGTGCGAGACGTTCTCCCGCCGGGCGACGACGACGTGGAGTTCGTCCCCGTGTGCGGCCGCCTCAGAGAGGTAGTGGAGGTGCCCGGGGTGGATCAGATCGAAGGTGCCCTGTGCGAGAACGACCCGACTGTCGGCGGTGTCGTCCGGCTCGTCTGGGTTCGTGGCGGTCGGGTCGTCGCGACCGCCGGTGTCGTCTGTCATTGCTCGTCGTTCGTCACTCGTCGGTCACCGCTCGTCCGTCGATCACTGCCCGTCAGTCGACCCGTCGGTCGTCGGTCGGTCACTGGTCGTCGAGTTCCGCGTCGATGTCGGCCTGGTCGAAGTCGAAGAACGCGTCGTCGTCCGGCAGTTCGACGTCGATCACGTCGAGGCTCGTCCGGTCGCCGTCGCGGTCGAAGGCGCGCCAGTCCCGGCGGCCGTACGGGTGGCCGACGATGACGTGGACCTTGCCGGCGTGGAACGTCCGGAGGTCGGCGTCGCTCGGCCGCAACACCCCGTTCGGGTGGGAGTGGACGGAGCCGACCGTCTTCCCACCCGCGGGAATCTGGTGTTCCTTCACCGTCGCCGAGTAGGGGTTCGACTCCGTTCCCGGGACGACGAGCACGTCCGTGATGACTGTGCCGCGCCGGTCGAGCCCGAGATCACTCGCCGGAGTGTCGGCGAAGAAGCCCATGTACTCGTTCGGGTGGGCGTCTCGCGAGGCCTCTAACACGAAATCGAGGGTCTCCCGAGCGATCCCCAGCAGCTCGCTCGACCGGAACAATCCCATGCCGTCGGCTCCGGTCGGTCGAATGGTAAGGGTGTCGGTCCCCCCCGTCGGAGTGCAATCGGCACGGACCCAGACAACTGTCGCTGCCATGTCCCCGAACACCCCGCTCGCGCCTCCGGGTGCCCGAGAGGTTCGATATAAATGTTCTCACCACCACCCCAGACCTAGACGGAGAATCGCAAGAGGGCACCGGGATACGTCGTGAGACGGCTCCGGTCGATCCAGTAACCTTTAAGCCGCACAAGCCGGTATCGGTAAGTAAGATGGCGAGCGACAAGATCCTCGGGATCGACCTCGGGACGACGAACTCGGCGTTCGCGGTGATGGAAGGAGAAGACCCGGAGATCATCGTCAACGCGGAGGGTGACCGTACGACACCGTCGGTGGTAGCGTTCGACGACGACGAACGGCTGGTCGGGAAGCCGGCGAAAAACCAGGCGGTCCAGAACCCGGACCGGACGATCCAGTCGATCAAACGGCACATGGGCGACGACTACACCGTCACGGTCGACGGTGAGGAGTACACGCCCGAGCAGATCTCGGCGATGACGCTCCAGAAGATCAAACGCGACGCCGAGGAGTATCTCGGCGAGGAGGTTGAGCGTGCCGTGATCACGGTGCCGGCGTACTTCTCGGACAGCCAACGGCAGGCGACCAAAGACGCCGGGGAGATCGCGGGCTTCGAGGTCGAACGGATCGTCAACGAGCCGACGGCGGCGGCGATGGCGTACGGGCTCGACGACGAGTCCGACCAGACCGTCCTCGTGTACGACCTGGGCGGCGGGACGTTCGACGTGTCGATTCTCGATCTCGGCGGCGGCGTCTACGAGGTCGTCGCGACGAACGGAGACAACGATCTGGGTGGTGACGACTGGGACGAGGCGATCATCGAGCACCTCGCCGACGAGTTCGAGGCGGAACACGGGATCGACCTCCGCGAGGACCGGCAGGCGCTCCAACGGCTGAAAGACGCCGCCGAGGAGGCGAAGATCGAACTCTCCTCCCGCAAGGAGACGAACGTCAACCTCCCGTTCATCGCGACGACGGACGACGGCGCACTCAACCTCGAACAGTCGATCACGCGCGCGAAGTTCGAGGCGCTCACGGCGGACCTGATCGAGCGGACGGTCCAGCCGACGGAGCAGGCGTTGGACGACGCCGGCTACACGAAGAGCGACATCGACGAGGCGATCTTGGTCGGCGGGTCGACCCGGATGCCACAGGTGAAACAACAGGTCGAGGAGCTGTTGGGGACAGAGCCGCAGGCGAACGTCAACCCGGACGAGGCCGTCGGGTTGGGCGCGGCGATCCAGGGCGGCGTGCTGTCGGGTGACGTGGACGATCTCGTCTTGCTCGACGTGACCCCGTTGTCGTTGGGGATCGAGGTGAAGGGTGGGTTGTTCGAACGGCTGATCGAGAAGAACACCACAATCCCGACCGAGGAGTCGAAGATCTTCACCACCGCGGCGGACAACCAGCAGTCAGTCCAGGTGCGCGTGTTCCAGGGTGAACGGGAGATCGCCGAGGAGAACGAGCTGTTGGGTGCGTTCCAGCTCAGCGGGATTCCGCCCGCGCCCGCCGGCACGCCACAGATCGAGGTCTCCTTCGACATCGACGAGAACGGGATCGTCAACGTCTCCGCCGAGGACCAGGGGTCCGGAACCGCCGAGGACATCACCATCGAGGGTGGTGTCGGGCTCTCCGACGAGGAGATCGAGGAGATGCAGGAGGAGGCCGAGGCCCACGAGGAGGAAGACCAGCGTCGCCGCGAGCGGATCGAGGCCCGCAACGAGGCCGAGGGCGCAGTCCAACGCGCCGAGACCCTGTTGGAGGAGAACGACGAGGAGATCGACGACTCGTTGGCCGAGGACATCCGCGAGGAGATCGACGCCGTCGAGGAGGTGCTCGACGACGAGGACGCGACCACCGACGAACTGGAGGAGGCGACAGAGACGCTATCGACGGCGCTCCAGGAGGTCGGCAAGCAGATGTACCAACAACAGGCCGAGGCCGGTGCCGCAGGCGGTGCCGGGCCGGGCGGCGCTGGCGGCATGGGCGGCGCGGCCGGTCCCGGCGGCATGGGCGGGCCAGGCGGTGCCGCGGGTGACGGAGACGACGACGAGTTTGTCGACGCCGACTTCGAAGACGTTGAAGACGACGAAGACTCGTAAGAGTCTGAGGCGTCTTCAACTCGCTGGACGAGCGGAGCGAAGTCCAGCGTAGTTCGAGAAAGCGAACGGAGTGAGCTTTCTCGATTCGACGAGAACGACGACAAGTAGTCGTTCTCGTCTGCTCACGAGAGCGTTGCTCTCGTGACCGTCTCACAGCCGGTCGACGTGGTCGGCAGTGATCTCCTCGTCGTCCGGGAGTCGTTCGATACAGTCGTAACAAAGGAACTGGTCGGTGCCGTCGACGAGTTCCAGCTCGATTCCACCGGTGGTGTCTTTCTCTAATGTCCAGAGGTTGGCGACGCCGCCGGCGACAGGGACCTGCTTCCCGCAACCGTCACAGGGCTGGCTTGCCATTCAGGGCGGTACACGCCCAGCAGTCGTGTGTGTTGTGGTCGTCAGGTGCCGTGTTGCCAGGAGCCCATGTACTCGCGTTGGTCGTCCGTCAGATCGTCGTGGGCGACACCCTCGGCAGTGAGCTTGACCTCGGCGACCTCGCGGTCGAGCGCGTCGGGCACCTCGTGGACACCGGCGTCGTAGGAGTCGCCGTCGGCGGCGAGTTCACGGACACAGACCGCCTGCACGCCGAAGCTCTGGTCCATCACCTCCACGGGGTGACCCTGACCCAGCGGTGCAGCGAGGTTGACGAGTCGGCCTTCCGCGAGCAGGTTGAGTCGGCGGCCGTCCGGCGTCTCGAACGCCTCGACACCGTCCCGAATCTCGGCGCTGTCGACCGCGTAGTCGGCGAGTTCCTCGACGTTCACCTCCACGTCGAAGTGGCCCGCGTTGGCGAGTAAGACGCCGTCGTCCATCACCTCAAAGTGCTCGCGACCGATCACGTCGCGGTTGCCGGTGGTGGTGACGAACAGGTCGCCGATCTCGGCGGCTTCCGCCATCGGCAGTACGTCGTACCCCTCCATGTGGGCCTCCAACGCCTTCCGGGGGTCGACCTCACAGACGATCACGTTCGCGTTCTGGCCGGTGGCCTTGCTCGCGACGCCGCGGCCACAGTCACCGAAGCCGGCGACGACGACGTTCTTCGAGGCCAACGAGAGGTTGGTCGTCTGGACAATCGTCGACAGCGCAGACTCCCCGGTGCCGTGGACGTTGTCGAACAACCGCTTCATCGGCGTGTCGTTGACCGCGAACACGGGGTAGTCGAGTTCGCCGTCGTCGTCCATCGCCCGCAGTCGGTGGACGCCGGTGGTGGTCTCCTCACAGCCGCCGACGATCGTGTCGATCAGCTCCGGGTAGTCCTCGTGGATCGCCGCGATCATATCCATTCCGTCGTCGACGGTGATCGTCGGCTCGTGGTCGATCACGGACTCGATGGCGGCGTAGTAGTCGTCGTCACCGACGCCACGGACGGCGTAGGAGGTGATCGACTCGCGGGCGTTCAGTGCGGCGCTCACGTCGTCGTGCGTCGAAAGCGGGTTACAGCCGGTGATCGCGACCTCGGCACCGCCGTCCGCCAACAGGGTGACGAGGTTCGCGGTCGTCGCCTCGACGTGCATCGCCATCCCGACCGTCTCGCCCGCGAACGGCTCCGACTCGCGGAACTGCTCGCGCAACGCGGCGAGAATCGGCATATGTTGGCGGGCCCACTCGATCTTCTGGTCGCCGGAGTCGACGGCGGCGTCGGCGTCGTCGAGGTGCCGGTCGACCGGCGCGT
>JAHENP010000215.1 GCA_018609965.1 Haloferacaceae archaeon | reverse complement strand
CCGGAGTTGGCGTGGGAGACGGAGAACGGGTTCCAGGGGATGGCGGAACTCTGTCACGGCTGTGGCGGCTGTCGCGGCGAGCAGTCCACCACCGGCGGCGTGATGTGTCCGACCTACCGCGCGGTCGACGACGAGATCCAGTCGACCCGTGGGCGGGCGAACGCGCTCCGTGAGGCGATGTCTGGTGAACTACCGGCGGACCCGTTCGGCGAGGAGTTCCGCGCGGAGGTGTTGGATCTGTGTGTCGGCTGTAAGGGGTGCAAGATGGACTGCCCCAGCGGGGTCGACATGGCGAAGCTGAAAGCCGAGGTGTTGCACGAACACCACGAACGCGACGCCGACGAGCGCGGGCTCGGCCGCCTGCTCGACCGGGACGTGCTCCGTGATCTGACGTTCGCCAACGTCAACCTGGTCTCCCGGCTCGGGAGCGCGCTCGCGCCCGTCTCGAATCTCGCGAGCGATCTCCCGGTCGTCTCGGCGCTCGGCAAACGACTGTTGGGTGTCGCGCCGGAACGCGACCTGCCGACGTTCCGGCGGGAGACGCTCCGGGACTGGTTCCAGGCCCGCGGCGGGTCGACGGTTTCCGCAAGCGAGGCCGCCCGGACCGCGGTGCTCGTGCCGGACACTTACACCAACTACACCCGGCCGGCGGCCGGCCGCGCCGCGGTCGAACTGTTGGAGGTCGCCGGCGTGCGCGTCGAACTCGCCGCGACGGAGGACACGGGCCGGGCGGCCCACTCGCTGGGGTTTCTCGACCGCGCCCGCGAACGGAGTCGGGCCGCGATAGACGAACTGTTGCCCGCGATCCACGACGGCGCGGAGGTGGTCGTCGTCGAACCCAGCGAGGCGGTGATGCTCCAGTCGGATCTGTTGGATCTCCACGGCGCCGACGGACGGGCGGAGACGGTCGCGGACAACAGCTACGGGCTGTTGGAGTACGTCGACACGTTCCGGTTGGACGAGAAACTGTCGTTCGACGACCCCGACGAGCGGCTGACCTACCACGGACACTGTCACCAGACGGCGACCGCGAAAGACCACCACGCTGTCGGCGTGCTCCGGCGGGCGGGCTACGCCGTCGACCCGCTCGACTCCACCTGCTGTGGGATGGCTGGGTCGTTCGGCTACGAGGCGGAACACTACGACCTGAGTCAGGGTGTCGCGGACATCCTCGTCGACCAAGTGGCGGACAGTGACGGCGAGGTCGTCACCGCGCCCGGCGGCTCCTGCCGAACGCAGTTGGGCGACCGCGCGGAGACGGACGGCCACCCGCCACATCCCGTCGAGAAGGTCGCGGCGGCGCTGGTGGAGTGAGCCGCTGCACTGGGTGGCGTCGTGGCGGCTCGATCAGATTCGGCTGTGAACCGCCTTGACGGCGTCGACGGTCGCCTCGGCGTCCAGGTAGGCCGCGAGGTGGCTCACACAGTCGCAGTCGGAGGCACCGAACCCCGCCACGGGCCCGTCGGCGAGTGCCTGCGCGACCGCACACTCGACATCGCGTTCCGGGAGTCGCAGCACGCGGTGGACACTCGCAGCAGGGTGGCCGCCGAGATAGTCCACGTGCCAGTGGCGCACGTCGTGTTCGCCGGCCGCGACCCGCTCGTGGCGGTCGACGCGGCCGAACCCGCCGCTCCCGAGCGCGCTCCCGGTGTAGGCGTAGCCGCCAGCCGACAGCCGGTGGTCGCCGAGCGCACCCACCGTGACTGTCGCCGGCTCCGTGAGTTCGTAGACGACCGTGTAGGTGCCGCCGGTCACACGGTGCCGGAGGGGGGCGGCCGACTCGTGAGTTTCGGTCGACGGGCGGTCGTTGCCGCGTGCCGGCGTCGCGTCTGCCGGCCAGCGCCGCGTGGGAGTCGACAGGGCTACCCGCCACACGCTCCGAACGCCGTCGTGAACCACGACCGAATCCACTCGCGACCGCCACAACAGGACCCCGAGCGGTGGCGCGAGGGGGAGATCGTCTCGGTGGCCGAGCGCGACGGGCACGCCGTGTTCACTGTCGCGCCCGTCGGCGCGGGGAGTGACGGGGATGGGACGGACGACGCGCCGGGAGACGCTGGTGGAGCGGCGGACAATACGAGTGGAGCGACGGACGACACGAGTGGAGCAACGACAGACGCTGACGAGCGGCCGACCGTCGAGTTGACCGTGACGACGGCGGTGCGGGAGTTGGTGTGTGGCCGGCTGGAGATCGACGATGGAGAGTCACCAGTCGGTGAACACGTCTGGTTCCGGGAGCGTGGGGGGTGAGCAGGGCGACATGGCGACTGTCGCAGGACTACCGAGCCGAGTCGGACGGCACTCGGCTGTGGATACTCGGGGAGTCCCGAGACCTCTTCGAGGCTGACACGTCCACGCCGAGGATTGAATAGCTCGTATACTCGAGTGTACACGAGATGAGCAAATCGGTCCGCATCTCTGAGGAGTTTCACGAGTTTGTCGAGACACACAACCGAGACAACGAGACGATGGAGGATACACTCCGCCGTCTCGTCGGGGGCCCGCACCCAGAGGCCGTCGCCGGAATCGTATCTTCGGAGACGGCCGCAGAGATGCGGGACCGTCTCGAATCGAGCCGGGAGGCCGACGTGGCGGGGAAAGCTGAACTCCGGGAGCGGTTCGAGTGATTCTCGACACGTCATTTCTAATCGACCTCTTCGACGGTCGGCAGGACGCCTTCGAGAAAGGGCTCGAACTGTCTGCGGCTGGGACTGTACAGCGTGTTCCGTCCCCAGTGGTTGTAGAACTGTCCTATGGTGCCGAGTTCCGTGGTGACGAGGAACGGCGCAACGTGCAGAACGCACTCCGGATGTACCCGGTCGTCGAGCAAGACGAGACCATCGCCCGTCGCGCCGGACGACTACTCGCACAGGCAGATCAACAAGCCGACGGGGAGAGTGGAATCGACAAGGTCGATCCGATGGTTGCTGCTGTCGCCGACATCCACGACGAACCAGTGCTTACTGCAAACGTCGAGCACTTCGACAGGCTCGGAGTCACGGTCGAAGCGTACTGAACTGTCGATAAACGGCCCGACTGTACTGCCGAAGCGACTGTTTCTGTGCAGAAACAGTGTCCCGTCGTCTCCGAACAGACGAAGTCCCTCGCCAACAGACCAGACACAGGTTTATAACCGATGCCGAACAGCGACGACGTATGGCTGCCGGACTCTCCGACCGGGTTCGAGTAATCGCCGCAGCGCGTGACGTGCCCGAGGTGTTCGGGCAGGCGCTCGAACGCGGACGGGAAGATATCGTCTTCAGAGAGTGCTTCGAGAGTGAAACGGTTGGTGACGGGGGTGAGGGAACGGACAGTGACGAGCCGCTGGCTCCGCAAGTTGATTATGACAACGGCGGTGCGGGAGTTGGTGTGTGGCCGGCTGGAGATCGACGACGGAGGGTCACCAGTCGGTGAACACGTCTGGTTCCGGGAGCGTGGGGGGTGAGCAGTGTGAGGTGACGACAGTCACCGGAGCGAGTATCGTTTGATGGTGGGAGCACCAAGTATCGACTCTCTGACAAGTAGTCCGTCTGCGTCAGGTGTGATCCAGTCGACCGAGGTACGGACATCACGGGTGTCGACTCGGTCACCGGTCGCGGTGTCGACAGCAGACAGCGTGGTCCCACCCGTGAACACGGAGCCACTGGCGACGACAGGCGGACATATCGTATGTCCATCCTCGGTACGCCACTGTTCCTCACCAGCTGTGGGGTCGACACCGAGCAACCCGCCATCGTCGATATCGAAAACAGCGACAGCGTCGGTGACTGCAGGCCCCCACGCCGGAGACTCGTCGACACGCCACCGCACGCGGCCGTCGTCGGGACGGAGGCCGACGACAGCGTCGCCAGTTGAGGCGAGGAGCGTGGTCCCGTCGACCACGACGGGCGGGAAGTCCGCTTCCCACGCCGAACGTGTCCACTGGGCCTCGCCTGTGGCGCGGTTGAGTCTGATAACCCCACCCCGGTGGACGACATAGACTGCGTCCGAGCCGACTACTGGGCGAATGTACGAGACGATCTTCTGCAAGTCGAACGGCTGCTCAAAGCTGTGACGCCACACGGCCGTCCCGTTAGCCGTGAGGCGGTGTACCTCGCGGTCCGACTGGACGTAGATATCGTCAGCGACGGTGACCGACGCGAGAAAGCTGCCGTCAACCGTGTGTTCCCACGCTCGTCGTCCTGTCTCGTGGTCGATCGCGTACACCGTCGGCGTGTCGAGATCGATCTGGTCGAACCCCTCGCCAACGGTGTCACGCGGGACGACCACGAGATTGTCTGTGACCGCTGGGGCGGCAGCGACTCCACCAGGGAGTGAATGTGTGAACGCGACAGTCCCGTCGGCTTTGTCGAACCCGAACACCGTCGACTGCGTGTGAACGAGTCCCAGCTCTGTGGTGGTGACGAGTGGGCTCGCAAACTGCGAGCCGGGTGACCGTCGCCAGGCAGCGTCGCCAATCTGGCACCCGACCGTGGTGGTGAGTCGGCTGGTGTTGTGTGCGTTCCCCCCCGCCATCTCCCAGCTTGTGGGTGTCAGTTCTGGGGTTGGTTCTCTCCGCCACTCCGGAAGCGAGACACAGCCACTGAGTCCGAGCGCCGTGGCAGTGACCACGGCGCGTCTTCCAACTGCTCCCGAACTGTTGTTCACGGGACAGTTGAACTGGTCAAACGTTATATTAGTTTCTATATAATTAGTTAGCAAAAATACGGTTGTGCTGCTGTCTAGTTGTGGGGAGCTACGCGAGTGTCAAGCCGAAGACACATCAGACACGGATTTATGACCGATGTCGAGCAACGACGGCGTATGGCCGCCGAACTTTCCGACCGGGTTCGAGCAATCGCCGCGGCGCGTGACGTGCCCGAGTCCGAGGTGTTCGAGCAGGCGCTCGAACGCGGACTCCAGGACCTCTGGGAGGATCTCGTTCTCAGAGAGTACTTCGACGGTGAGCTTGACCGCGAGGAAGCGATCGAACGTGTCGGGCAGACGAAAGTTGAGCGAGCGGACCGAGAGCGTGCGGCTGTCGAGACGGATGTCGACTGGGGTCTGGGCGCGTCAGTTACCCACGGCTAACGGGGTGGGCTTCCACCTTTCCCCGCTGTGATGCAGACAGGTCCCGTCCCGGGAACACCAACGGTGGCGGAACGATGAAACAGAGCAACGTGCGGGTTCCGTGTGCGTCGTCAGTGCTCGATGGACTCGACGCCGAAATCCACTGCCGGATAGTTGTCTAAGTTCCCAATAACTTTGTGGTTCTAAAATACAAATAAGACGTTTCAGGTACTTAGCGGCGGTTTTCCACCGTCGGCGTGCTCCCCCGATCTTTTTACCATCGGCTCCACTACTGGTGCACGACAGCGAGTACGAACCCGGTATCCGGTCCAACTCAGGTGAACACCACATGACACTCGATCAGACCGACAGAACCGACCTCGACGAACTCGAGCAGATCCTGAAGGAGATTCTCCACCAGTTGGACCCCGCGTACGAGTCCCGACTCCAGAAGCTGGTGTTCTACGGGGACATCTGGTGTCTCCAGAACTTCGGGCGGCGGCTGACAGACGCGTCGTTCGAGCCGTACAACTACGGCTGTTACTCT
>JAHENP010000214.1 GCA_018609965.1 Haloferacaceae archaeon | reverse complement strand
GGGCGCGAACAACGACAACACGTCCACCTCCGACTGGCTCAGCTCTCGGCCTTCGACCTTCACCACGTCCTTCTGGCCGAGTCGGTCCGAGGGGACGTGCATCACCACCGACACCCCCAGTCCGCTGGTGCCGTCGATCTCTAACAACGAGAGCACGTTCAACGCCTGCCCGGCGGCGACATGGTCGATCACGGTGCCGTCGCGGATTTTCGAGACCCGCAGCTGCTCGTCTCCACCGCCGTCGGTCACGCCTCCTCACCCCCCAAGAGCGCGTCCAACAGTGCCATCCGCACGGGGACGCCGTTGTGTGCCTGTTGGAAGTACGTGGCGTGGTCAGTGTCGTCGACCGTCGGCGCGATCTCGTCGACCCGAGGCAACGGGTGCATGATCGTCAGATCGTCGCGGGCGTTGGCCAACGTCGTCTCGTCGATTCGGTACTGGCCGGCCACCTCGCGGTACTCGTCTTCGTCGGGGAACCGTTCGCGTTGGATGCGGGTGACGTACAACACGTCCAACTCCGGCAGGAGCCCGTCGAGTGACTCGTGTTCCCGGAGCCGGGCGCCGGCCTCGTGGAGGTCGTACTGGACACTCCGCGGCAGTTGGAGCGACGGCGGGGAGACGAAGTGCATCCGAGCGTCGAACTCCGTCAGCGCGGCCGCCAACGAGTGGACCGTCCGGCCGTACTTCAGGTCGCCGACGATCCCGACCGTCAGGTCGTCCAACCCGGCCGCCTCCCGCATCGTGTACAGGTCGAGCAACGTCTGGCTGGGGTGTTGTCCGGCGCCGTCGCCGGCGTTACACACCGGGACGGAGACGTGTTCGGCCGCGAGCTTCGCCGCCCCTTCGCTGGGGTGTCTGAGCACGATCCCGTCGGCGTACCCCTCGATCACGCGGACGGTGTCGGCCAACGACTCCCCTTTGGTCACCGACGAACTGTCGACGCTCCCCATGTCGATCACGTCCCCACCGAGACGTTTCGTCGCCGCCTCGAAGGAGAGCTTCGTTCGGGTGCTCGGCTCGAAGAAACACAACGCCAACAGGCTGTCTGTGAGCCGATCCCGGACTGTCTCCGGGTCCGCGGCGATCCGTGCCGCGCGGTCGAGGAGCCCCTCGATGTCGGCCCGGTCCAGTTGGCCGGCCGACAACAGGTGGTCGTGACGCATCGTCTCTACCCGAACGTGCCCGGGATTTCAAGCTGCCGAGATCACCCGCACCCGCCGTCTGTGCGACGCCGGGCGACGGTCGCCGCCTACCGCGCTCGGCCGACAGGTTCCTGTCGCCACGGCCCACAGCGGTGACTGTGACCGACGACACCGACCGCGCCCGCGCACACGTCTTCGTCTCCGGCCGCGTCCAGGGGGTCTACTTCCGGGCGACGACACGCGACACGGCCCGTGAACACGGCGTCGACGGCTGGGTCCGTAACCTTGAGGACGGCCGCGTCGAGGCCGTCTTCGAAGGTCCCCGAGACGCAGTCGAAACGCTCGTGGCGTTCTGTGAGACGGGGAGTCCGGCCGCGTCCGTCGACGACGTGGTCGTCGACTACGAGGAGCCGACGGGCGTCGACGGGTTTCGGGTCAGACGGTAATCGTGTACCGTCGATCGAGGTGCGCGAGGATGTCGTCGACAATCGCCGGATCGTACGTCCAGAACCCGTAGAACAGCCGTTCGTCCGTGTCGCCGCGTTCCTCGGCCAGTAACGCACACGCGTCCAACGGGTCGCCGGCGCCGTCGAAGACGACGAACCACGACTCGGCGATCTCGCGGGTGTCCTCCTGGTGGAGGGTGACGCCGTCGATCTCCGGCACCTCCGGCGACGGGGCGCTGTAGGCGTGGATGTCGAGATTCTTCCCCGAGAGGTCGGCGTACACGTCCGACTGTTGTTCGATCGCACCGACCCGTTGGAACCCGGTGTGGAGCGTCCCCTCCCCTTTGCGCCACGCACGATCCTCCACCTCGCGGCTCGCGGCCATCATCTGCCGGAGGTCGTAGGATGTGAACGTGGTGTCGTCGAGGTGTTCGATGATCGGTGCGAACGGCGACGTGTCCTGGTCGTTCGTCGGGTCCCCGAGATGGCCCAGGTCGACGGCCGCCAACACCTCACCGTCGGCGTCGCTGTCCGAGAGAACGGCGTACCCCGAGAGACTGCTGTCCGTCGTCCCGACCTCGATCTGGACGGTCTGTGACTCGAAGTACTCGCGTAGCTGTCGAACAACCTCGCGCGACGGGGGATCGAACACGGTCAGCCGCTTTTCACGACTCTCGACCGCCTCGATTATCTCCCGGAGTGACATCTGATCGTGCGCGTTAGTTCCTGCACGGATTTAAAAGTACGTCTCGTTGTGAGGTGCGTGGTCACCACACGGCCGGCGTCCGCGTGGAACGCTACGGTTAAGTGTCGCGCCGCGGAACGACAGACTGCGCGCCAGTGGTCCAGTGGTAGGACAGTGGCTTCCCAAGCCACTAGCCCGGGTTCAATTCTCGGCTGGCGCAGTTCTCACTCCGGGAGCCACTCTCGGAGAAACGCCACTTCGCCAGTGAGGTCGTCGTACCGGGAGAAGAGCCGTTCCACGCCGATCAGAAACGCGTCGACCGACGGTTCGTCCCCCGGCTCTCTGTCGGTGTTGTAGAGGAGAACGCCACAGTGGTCTCCGTGTGGTGGGTCGGCGAAGTCGTCGAAGTCCCCCGTCAGAACCGTCTCACCACTGGCCCCCGCGTGTGACAGGAGTTCAGCGTCGGGCGTTCCGTTGCCGAGTTCGTCGTGTTCGCCGACCAGCGTGGCCGTGTACCCCGCCTTTCGGAGCGCCTCCACCCACTTTCTCTCGACGTTCTCGTCGACCAGGAACCGGTGCCGGTCTGTCAGGCGCTCTCTGGTGTCAAGCCCTCGCTCGCGTGCTGCTCGTACGACTGCCTCGCGCGTTCGGCGACCGCTGCCATCTGCTCGGGGTTCGCCGCCGCGTACGCCACTGCCGTGTGTACCTCTGGCTCGCTCAGTTGGTACGCCGCCGCGGTCTCGTCGACCGACTCCGTCTCCCGGTAGCGGCTGTACACGTCGTACACACCCACCCGCCGACCGTCGATCCGTGGCTCTCCGCCGAGCACGTCGTCCGTCTGGACGATGGTCGGCACGCTCCCCTCTGCAGTCCGGTCGTCCACGGGCTGTCCCTCGCTCATCGCGCATCGGTTCGAGCCGTCGCGGTATCAGTTCGGCGGCCGACTCCCGCCTGTCGCTCCGACTGCTCGTCTGTCATCGCCGTCTGTTGACTACTGTGTCTACTTCGACGTTTCGATTCGCGGAGTGGTGGTCAGGCGGCCGGTCACGAGGAATTATTACACCCGGCGGCGAACCCGGGCGCACGGATGGAGTTCACGTCGATTCCGGGCGTCGGCGAGAAGACGGCCGAGTCACTCGCCGCGTTGGACGACCCCGAGACGGCGCTCCGGACGGGCGACGTGGCACGGATCGCCGCCGCGCCGGGGATCTCCGAGGGGCGGGCGGTCGTGATCGCACGAGGGGCAATCCGGCACCGCCACGACGACCCCGGCGGGTGGGCCGCGACGGACCGCGCGAAGGAGGTTCACGACGAGGCGTTGTCACTGCTCCGCGAGCGGGCGGTGACGGAGTACGCTCGCAGACGGCTGGCGACGCTGTACCCGAGTGCGGTCCCCGGCCGGATCGCCGAGGTGCGTGCGTGGGCCGCCAGAGCGGTGCGCCGTGACCCGGACCCGGACGTGCTCGCGGCGTTGGAGGGTGTCGCGCCGTTGGCGGAGCCGTCGAGCCTCCGTGTGCGGGAACGGGCGCTCGCGACCGCCGACGCCGAACGCTACGCCGAACTGGACGACGCGTTTCCGGAACTCCCGATCGAGGTGGTAGAAGGGGTAGCGGAACTCGCGGAGCTGGGGCGGTCGTACGCCACCGTCTTCGTCGTCGACGAGACGTTCGCCGGGGTCGACCTCGACGGCGACGTGCGGGTGCTCACCGACCCCGAGTCGGAGCCCGAGACGGTCGTTCCCGAACGGCTCCTCGCGTCGGTCGCGCAGAACCGCGACCGGCTCGCGGCGGCCGCCACCGTCCACGAACGGGCAGGGGTGGAGCCGGCGTGTGATCTCGCCGCGTTGCAGGACGTGCTCGATCGGGTCGACGACGACGGCGGGATCGTCGGTGACGCGGAACTCGACCGGCTCTCGACGGCGGTCGACGATCTCGACGCAACCGCGAACACCGCCGCGAGCGTCGCCAACGACCACCTCCGGACGGTGATCCAACAACGGGACGTGACGATCGAAGGGCAGGACTTCCTCTCGTTGGTCGAACAGGGTGCTCGGGTGGACTCGTTGCTCGCGCGGGAGTTGGCCGACGAGTACGACGAGGCGATCCGGCGGGCCCGTGACCACCTGACGGACGCACTCGATCTCGACCCCGGGGAGGCGGAGATGGCCGAACGGGTGTTCGGCGGCGAGCCGACGTTCCCGGTCGAACACAACGAGGAACCGCTCGCCCGGCTCCGCACGGAGCTGAAGGCGACCCGCGACCGCCGCAGCGCACGACTCAAGGCGGATCTCGCCGAGGAGATCGCCGATCTCTGGCCGGCCGCCGAGCGGCTCGT
>JAHENP010000213.1 GCA_018609965.1 Haloferacaceae archaeon | reverse complement strand
GCCGGAAACGCGTATAAACGGTCGCCCGCGAGCGAAAGTGAACGGCTCACTCGATCAGGAGCCGCCGCCCGGCGGTCGCCAACAGGACCGTCGCGACCGCGCCGCCCGCCAACGGCACCACCCCGGTCGGGTCCGGCGAGAGGAAGAACCCGGCCCCGTAGCCGACGATCCCCTGCGGCGACCCAGACGGCCACCAGCTGCCGGTTCACGGCTCCGTGTCGGCCACCGCGCTGTCCGTGTCGTCTGCGTCGTCCGCCCCGTTCGCGTCGTGGTCTACCGTGTTCTCGCTGGCGCCGTGGTCTGCCGTCTCCTCGTTCGCGTCGTGGTCTGCCGTCTCGGTTTCACCACCCCCCGCCTCGACGGCGACGAGCTTCATCAACGGGTAGCCGTCCTCCATCTCCATCCGCGTGCGGACGGTGACAGCCTCGTACTCGATGCGCATCTCCACTTCCATCAGATGGCCCGACAACTCCGTGTAGCCGTTCTCGTGGGCGATGTCGGCGGCGACCGCCTCGTCGTCGATGTCGACCGTGACCGCGGCGCAGTGTGGTTGGTTCTCGATGGAGTCGGCGATGGCGGTCTCCAACGAGCGTGTGCTGTCCGGCGAGACCGGTGTCCCGGCGAACTGGTGGTACAACGAGCCGAACTTGATCCCGGCCTCGAAACACGCCTGCTGTGGGTCAGTGACCATACCCCGTGGTGGGGCGTGAGCGTCCTAACGGTGTCGTCGTGGGGCCGCACCCTGCAGTGGTCGCCGCGGACCGTCTGTTATTTACGCCCGCCTCGCGGATGCGTAGCCGAATGGACGACCCGGTGCTCCTGACGGGTGCTGGCGGTCGCGTGGGCACCGCCGTCCTCGACGGGTTGGGGACGGCGTACGACTGGCGGTTGTTCGACCTAGAGCCGCCGGCGTCGACGCCGGCGGGGATCGACGAGACGGACGTGTACGTCGGCGACGTGACCGACCGGGAGGCGCTGCGCGAGGCGATCTCCGGTGTCGGTGCCGTCGTCCACCTCGCGGGCGATCCCCGACCGAAGGCGCCGTGGGACTCCGTGCTCCACAACAACATCGACGGGACCCACGCCGTCTTCGAGGTCGCGGCCGAACAGGGGGTCGACACCGTCGTGTTCGCCTCCTCGAACCACGCGGTCGGCGCCTTCGAGACGGACGACCGCACGCCAGAGATGTACCGGACGGACGACGACTACCGGCTCGACGGCACCGAACCGGCCCGCCCGTCCAACGAGTACGGCGTCTCGAAGGCCACCGGCGAGGTGATCGGCCGGTACTTCTACGACCATTCCGAGCTGTCGGTCGCCTGTGTCCGGATCGGCAACCTCACCGAGGGCCACCCGCCTATCGAGTACGAACGCGGACAGGCGATGTGGCTCTCCCACCGCGACTGTGCCCACCTGTTCGACCGGTGTCTCCAGGCGGACTACGGCTTCGAGGTCGTCTACGGCATCTCCGACAACGACCGGAAGTACTACTCGATCGACCGCGCTCGCGAGGTGTTGGGGTACGAGCCACGGGACAACTCCGCGGCGTACACGTTCGACGGGGAGCGGAAGTAGTCACGCCACAGCCGAGTTCGTTCTCGGCACCGATCCACAAGTGGAATTGCGCTCCGTCCCCGACAACTGCTCGTGCCACCGAGACGACCCACACCGGGGAGTGAGCCGGCGCCGGCGACGTACGACAGCTTGGACGGTCAGGTCGCGCTCGTGACGGGCGCGAACCGCGGGATCGGCGCGGAGATCGCCCGCCGACTCGCCGAGCTGGGGGCAAGGGTGTACGCCGGCACCCGGAGCGTCCGCAACGAGGTGCCCGAGAACTGCGAGGCGGTGCCGCTCGACGTGACCCAGGAGGGTGACGTGGAGGCGGCGATCACCCAGATCGGCGAGACGGCCGGCCGGTTGGACGTGCTCGTCAACAACGCCGGCGTGGGGAACTTCGACGACCCGCTCCACGAGGAACAGACCCCGACGATCGACCGAACCTTTTCTGTGAACCTCCGTGGCCCGACACTGCTGTCGAAGTACGCACTCCCGCCGTTGTTGGAACGGCCGGGTGGGCGGATCGTCAACGTCTCCTCGGGGATGGGCGCAATCGGCGAGGACCAGTCCGGCGGCGCACCCGCCTACCGCGTCTCGAAGACCGGACTAAACGGGCTGACGGCGTATCTCCACGGGGAGTACGCCGACCAGGGGTTGCTCGCGAACGCCGTCTGCCCGGGGTGGGTCGACACCCGAATGGGCGGGGAGGAGGCGCCGCGAGCGGTCGCCGAGGGAGCCGAGACGCCGACGATGCTCGCCCGACTCCGTCCTGACACGCTCGGCGGCGGGTTCTGGCGTGACGGCCGCCCGATCGAGTGGTGAACTGACCGTGTGAACCTTACCCGGTGTTGTATGAATACTGGGCTAGTGGTTTTAAGTAACGGTGAGACGACCCGGTCCGTGTGTGCGCCCAGCCAGTTCCTCCCGAGCGGGCGTTCGCGCCGTCGGCAGCGGTACGAGGCTACATGATCGTCGCGTACCTCGAAAGCGCGGCCGCGGCCAGTCCGACGTTCGCCGAACGACTCCGCGAACAGCTCTCGGCCGTCGGGATCGACCGACCGACCAGCGACGAGTGGTACTCCGCGAGGGCGTTCCAGACGGCGTTGTTCGAGACGGCAGACAGTCTCGACGACGAGACACTCCGGCGAATCGGTCGACAGATGGCGGCGTTGTCCGGTGTGGCCGACGAGACGAACGACCTGTTGGGCGCGTTGACGGCGTTGAACGCGGCACACGAGCGGACCCACCGCCGTGTGGACGACTTCACGGCGTACGAACTCCGGGATGTCGACGAACGAGCGGGTGAGGCTGTCGTTGCGTGTCCGAGTATGCCGTACCCCGAGAGCGTGACGCGTGGTGCCGTTGCCGGTGTCGTCGACCCCCACGCCGACCGTGTCGAGATCGACTCGCTCCCGCCGGGTAAAGATCAGTTCCGGTTCCGCGTGCGGTGGGCGTGAGTCTCCACCCGACAGGTGTCGGTGTCGACTCGGACGGTGGTGTTGATGTCGGCACAGATGTCTCCACAACGCTTACGCACGCGGGGGTGGAGACGAGAGGCGTGGACAAACTCCTCGTCGCCACCGACGTGTACGCGCCGCCGACGGCGGTGTACGAGTTCCTCCTCGAGTTCCCGCGGTACGACCAGTACACGGAGTATCTGGACCGGGTTGCCCGGACGAGGGGTGACGGCGGCGCCGGCAGTCGGTACACGCTGGCGTTCTCCTGGTGGAAGCTGTCGTACACCGCCTACTCGGAGGTGACGCAGGTGACCCCGCCGACACGGATCGACTGGCGGCTCACCCGCGACATCGACGCCGAAGGCTGTTGGCGGATCGAGGAACAACCGGTGCCGGCAGACGCCCCCGCGGACGCCGACCACGCCTGTCGGGTGTTCATGGAGGTCGCCTTCGACCCGAACTCGGCGAGCCCCGACGCCGTCTCGCTCCCGTTTACCGTCTCGTTCAGCTGGGTGTTGGAACGGGTGAAAGGGCTCGTCGAGGAGGAGGCTACCCGGGTCGTCCGGCGGGCCGTCGCCGATCTCGAAGGCCGTGACCGGACGGTGTCACTCGACGTGGAGGCGGACTCGGATGTCATTTGATGGCCACGACTGTGGGTTTCGTAAGCACTAATCCCTCGCGGACTGTGGATAGCGTACTGTGAGTCACCAGTTGCCCGACGTGCAGGCCTCGCGGCCGGACGTGGCAGTCGGCCTGAGTCAGGTGGGGGTCACCGACGTGGAGAAGCTCGTGAAGATCGAGCGCGACGACGAGCGACCGTGGATCTTTATGGCGGAGTTTTCGGTCTTTGTCGACCTGCCGAGCGGTCGGAAGGGAATCGACATGAGCCGCAACATGGAGGTCATCGACGAGGTGTTGGAGGCGGCCGTCTCCGGCGACACCAGCCGGATCGAGAACGTCTGTGGCGACGCCGCCGAGCTGTTGATCGCGAAACACGACTACACCTCTGTTGCCGAGGTGGAGATGACCGCGGAGTTCGTCACCCACGAAGACACCCCAGCGAGCAACCGCCCGACACAGAGCACCGCCACCGTCATCGCCTCCGCGACCGCGACCGAGGAGGGGACTCGCGAGGAGATCGGCGCCGAGGTGACGGGGATGACGGTGTGTCCCTGCTCACAGGGGATGTCCGAAGCCCGTGCTCGGGAACACCTCCGGGATCTGGAGGTCGACGACGAGACGATCGAGGCGTTTCTCGACGAGGTGCCACAGCCGGGCCACTCCCAGCGTGGCCACGCTACACTCACCGTCGAAGACGACGGCTCCCCGGAGGTCGATCTGTTCGACATCATCGACATCGCCCGCGATTCGATGAGCGCGCGGATCTACAACTACGCCAAGCGACCCGACGAGGACCACATGACCTACAGCGCACACAGCGACGCGAAGTTCGTCGAGGACTGTGTCCGCTCGCTGGCCGAACAGACCGTCGACCAGTTCGACCACCTCGACGACGACGTGGTCGTCCACATGCGCCAGTCGAACGACGAGTCGATCCACCAACACAACGCCCACGCCGAACGCGAGGTCCGACTCGGCCGGCTCCGCGAGGAGATGGCCGGCGTCTACGAGGGCGTGACGCCGGACGGCGACCCGCGAACAAACGGGCACTGAGCTACCGCGTGACGGGCGGTCGTCGAACGGTCGGGTCGCTGTCTGCCGTCGTCTCCGTCTCGTACAGCGTGAGGAAGTCGCTGATCAGGTACTGGACGTAGTACTGCCCATGAACGCGTGTCCCACGCCGCGACGTACCGAACGCGACCGAACCGACTAACAGCGGTCCGAGGACGAGCAACAACGGTGGCAGCCCGAGCGTCCCAATGTAGGATGTGTAGCTGACTGTTCCGCTAAGAATCTCGAGCATGCTGAGACCGCCGTAGAGAACGTACACACCAGCCAACAGTAGCGTCGCAAACCCCATTCCTCTGTGTAGTGCGTAGATCGCTTGAAACCTCCGTGAACGCCCCCGAGAGTCGATGTGTACGTACGAACGGACCAGCGTGTACAGCGACACTCCACCGTCTCCCCGACCTGACCCGTTCGCAAGGACCCTTCCGTCTCCCGCACTTCCGTCGCCTGTCTCATCCTCGTCGTCAGCTCTAATAGGTTGTTCCCGTTCAACCGACACTGTTGTATAGACACTCTCGAACGCGTCTAAAAAAGCCGAAATGGTCTGTGGCTCGACAGTATCGGGCTGTTTGAGTTCGTCGTAGAACCGGTCCCGATGTGTCTGCCCTCCGACGGCGTTCTCCGCCCAGATTGCGGCCGTGTGAACGCCCCGTCCGACAGCAAACCCGAGCAGTACGACTGCACCGACTCCTCCCGTTCCGAGACTCGTCTTCTCGGGGAGAAACGGGAGGAGCCCGACGACAATCGTCACTCCCGGAACGAAAATACTGAACAGGTCGTACAGGCCGAGTCGTCGGATTCCCGTTCTGAGCACGATCTCTAGCTGATGTCGACGACAGTTGTAGTTTTCGAGATATGTAGATTCATACTGTAGTTCTACGGGCGTTCCAAGCGATTAAGTAGCGAGATGTGGTACGGCTAGGCAGAGTGATGCTACACACAGAGACTGACGTTGTCGAAGTGGCTGGGCGCAGTCTTGAGTATCTCTGGGCTCCGTTATCCGTCGTTCTCTTTGTCGGTCTCTGGATGGACTGGACCGGCGGCCTCGCCACCAGCGTCGCACTCGGAATCTCTGTAGTTATCGCAGTTGTTCTCGCGGTGTGGAACTCTCCTTCAGAGTAAAACCTGCCGACAGTACACACGACCGAGCGGTGAGCCGTGTGGACTGTCGTCACTCCGTCGCCGGGTCGAAGGAGAACGGCTCCGCCTCGGCCCACCGGTCCTCGAACCGGTCTCGCACGTCTGCCGCGAACGAACCGTCCTTCAGGTCGATCATCGCGAAGGTGGTCCCGCGTTCCACCGGGTTGGGCACCTCCAGACACGTCTCGTTGTCGTCCACCAACGTCACCGTCCCCTGGACCTCGGGGTGGGTGCGGACCGCGAACCGGTCGTGGTCCGCGAGCCCCTCGGCGTACCGTTCCCCGACAGCCGACGGCAACTCGGCGGGGACAGACTCCGCGAGCAACACGGAGACGGTGACCCCGCGGTCGGCGGCGTCGGCCAACTC
>JAHENP010000212.1 GCA_018609965.1 Haloferacaceae archaeon | reverse complement strand
GTGGGATTCCCACGGCACGGCACCGCTTGGGTGGGAGTTTCAGGTTCGCAGCCTGGTCGCATGACCAGACTCCTGGCAGGGCCAAGCCGCCGTTACTCCTCTCCCATACTGGGAGTCAGAGTTACGTTCTGTCCGGAACCCCCTGCCAGCGGTTCGAAAGGGGTTCTTTCGAACGTAGCTTGGGCTGAATCCGATATTATCCGTTTAGTTGGGCGGCTGAGCCGCCTCAGTCCGATCATTCATACGGACTCAATGTGTATAAAATCCCCGTTAGCAGAAACGGAGATACGTTCCCAGGTTGTCGGATTCATCCCACCCGTAAACGGGTGGGCTTTCTCCTTGTCGCTGCTGTAACCACCCCGGGAGGGGTCGGGGCGACAACCTGTCAGGATCTATCAGGTAGCGACCGCTGCCGCGAATCCGTGCCACGGCGCGGGGTACATTTTTAATAGGTGCCACACAATACCGCAGTGTATGTCAGACGACAACACGGTACGGAGACGGCGGTTCATCCAGGCGACCGGTGCCGCCGGGGTCGCGGCCTTGGCGGGTTGTTCGACCGGCGGCGGCGGGACAGATACGGGCGACGGAGCGGGAACGACCGCAGGTGACAGCGGGAGCGGCGACGGGCCAGAGGCCGTGATCGTCATCGGCTACCCCGAGGACGGCACCCAGCTGTTCCGGGACTACTACGGCGTCAGCGACGGGAGCGAGGAGATCCTGGTTCCGGACGGACTGCGTGACGGCGCTCTGCCGGCACAGGTCGGCAACGACATGGCGAACGCCACGGGCACGGCGCCCGCGGCGGGCGGCCCCGCACAGGAGGCGTTCACCTCGGCGTTCGAAAGCGAGTACGGTGAGGCGCCGGGTGTGTTCACCTCACAGTCGTACGACTCCGTCGCCGTCCAGCTGTTGGCAAACGCCGCCGCCGGCGAGAACGCCGGGGCGGCAGTGCGCGACCAGATGCGGCGGGTGGCCAACCCCGGCGGGATGGAGGTGACACCGGACAACTTCGTCGAGGGGATCGAGGCGGCCGCCAACGGCGAGGACGTGAACTACCAAGGGGCGTCGTCGGCGGTGAACTTCAACGACGCCGGCGACCCGGCTTCGGCGGCGTACGCCATCTGGGAGTTTGCCGGCACGGACGAGGAGACGACGAACACCGAGGAGGTACAGAACTTCGAAGGGGACAACCCGGACGGCGCCGGGCCGGCCGCCGACAGCGGCCCCGGCGGGCTCGGACGCGAGATCGACATCGGCATCCTCCTGCCGGAGACGGGGAACCTGGCGTCGGTCGGCCAGCCGATGGTCCAGGCGGCCGAACTGCCGGTGATGGAGGTGAACAACGCGGACGTGGACCTCACCGTGAACGCACAGGTGGAGGACACGGAGACGACACCCAACGCCGGGAGTTCCGCCGCAGAGCGGCTCGTCAGCGCCGGGGTGCCGTCCGTCTGTGGGACCGCCTCCTCGGGTGTGAACGTCCCCGTTTCGGAGTCGGTGTTCATCCCCAACGAGGTGGTGGGGTGTTCCCCGTCCTCGACCGCGTTGTCCGTGACGAATCTGGAGGACGACGACTTCATCTTCCGGACGGCGCCGTCGGACATCCTCCAGGGCCGGGTGATGGCCCAGGTGACCGCCGAGCGGCTGGACGCCTCCAGCGCCGTGACGCTGTACGTCAACAACGACTACGGCCAACAGCTCTCCGAGCGGTTCGCGAGCGTGTTCGAGGAGTCGTTCGACGGGGAGGTGTTCCGGCAACTGGGGTACAACCAGGGTGAGTCGTCGTACACCTCGGTCGTGCAGGACGCACTGTCGCCGCAGTAGGTCGTCGGGAGCCACTCCCGTCGCGTCGCCACCGGAGGAGACAAGACGGTCGGCGCGTGGAGTATCCACAGATGACAGACACCGTCACGGTCGCGTTCGACGCGGACGGGCTGGTTCCGGTGGTCGCGCAGGACGCCGAGACGGACGCGGTGTTGATGGTCGCGTACGCCGACCGCGAGGCCGTCGAGCGGACAGTCGACACCGGCCGCGCCCACTACTACTCCCGGTCGCGCGAGGAGTTGTGGGAGAAGGGCGCCACCAGCGGCAACACCCAACAGGTCGAGGCGGTGCGGGTGGACTGTGACGCCGACACCCTGTTGTACCGTGTCCGGCAGGACGGCGGGGCGTGTCACACCGGCCACGAGAGCTGTTTCCACCGTCGGGTCGAGGGAGACGGCGAGCGCAACGCGGCAGACGGGGACGACGATGGCGGCCCGGTGTCCGCCGACGAGGCGGAACTCGAACTGTCGGTGACGACCGACGGCGAACAGGTGTTCGACCCCGACGAGGTGTACTGATGGCGGCCGGCGAGGGGTTGGGCACGGCGCCGGTCGCGGACGTGCTCGACGAGCTGGCGGACGCGCGGGCGGCATACGAGGACGCGACTGCGGCCGTCACGGACCACGGGGAGGCGCGGTTGGAGCAGGTTGCGGACGCGCTCGACCGGGCGCGGGGACTGCTCGACCGCTACGAGGGGGACGCCACCGGCACCGGCGACTTCCAGGCGTACGTCGAGTTCCAGGGAGCCTTCGAGAGTCTCGTCGAGGGGTTGCCCGAGGACCTCCCCGGACGGGCGGCGTTCGAACGGGCCAACGACTACGTCGACCAACGTCGGCTGTCGGTGGACGACTTCGAGGACGCCCGCGCGGCGCTCGCGGACGTCGAGAGCTACACCGAGCTGCTCCAGGATCGCGAGACGGCGGCCGCCGCGGTGAACGACGCCAGACACGCCGCTCGCCGCCGGCTGTCGACAGTCGAGGAACGGATCGAGGGGCTGGAACGGCTCCGACGGTTTGGTGACGCCGACTTAGACGCCCCGACGGAGGCGATCACCGAGCCGATCGCGGCGTACGACGACGCCGCCCGGGCGGCCTTCGAGACGTTTCTGACGGAGACACCCGCCAGGGAGGTGTTGTCGACGGTCGCAGAGACGACCCACTACCCGTTGGTGTCGTTCCAGTCGCCGCCCCCAGAACTCCAGCAGTATCTCGCAGACTCACCCGTGGGCGAGGAGTCGATTCCGACACTATTGGCCTACGAATCGTACTCGGCGTCGAAACTGGACCACTACGTCCCCGACGCCGGGCAGTTCAACGCTCGGGTGAGCGTCCACCGGGCGTACCTCGACCGGCTGGGGCCGGCGCCGTTGGTCGTCGGCGCCCCGCCGCCGGCGGCGGGCGTG
>JAHENP010000211.1 GCA_018609965.1 Haloferacaceae archaeon | reverse complement strand
GTACCCCAGCGGCCACGGCGCAGACCAGGAGAACCCGTATCTGGAGGGGGCGACCACGCTCGCGGAGTCGCTCTCTCGGGAGGGGTACGCGACGGCGTGTTACTCCTCGAACGCCTGGATCACGCCGTACACCCACCTCACCGACGGGTTCGACGACCAGGACAACTTCTTCCAGGTGATGCCCGGCGACCTGTTGTCCGGGCCGCTCGCGCGGGCCTGGAAGACGATGAACGACAACGAGACCCTGCGGCGGGTGGCGGACAAGCTCGTCTCGTTGGGGAACGTCGCCCACGAGTATCTCGCCTCCGGCGAGGGGGCAGACTCGAAGACACCCGCGGTGATCGACCGGACACAGTCGTTCGTCCGGGACGCCGACGCCGCGGGCGACGACTGGTTCGCGTTCGTCAACCTGATGGACGCCCACCTCCCGTACCACCCGCCGCCGGAGTACGCCGAGGCGTTCGCCCCCGGTGCCGACTCCACCGAGGTGTGTCAGAACTCCAAGGAGTTCAACGCCGGCGCACGCGAGATCGACGACGCCGAGTGGGCAGACATCGAGGGGTTGTACGACGCGGAGATCGCACACATCGACGCCCAGTTGACGCGGTTGTTCGACTGGCTCCGGGAGACGGGTCGGTGGGGCGACACCGCGGTCGTCGTCTGTGCAGACCACGGGGAACTCCACGGGGAACACGGGTTCTACGGCCACGAGTTCAACCTCTACGACCAGCTCGTGAACGTCCCGTTGATGGTGAAACACCCCGCCTTGGGGGGTGGTCGCCGCACCGACACCGTCGAGTTGATCGACCTCTACCACACCGTACTCGACACGTTGGACGTGACCGCGGGCGTGCCGGCCACGGCAGACGAGGAGAGCGTCCCGTTGGACCGGACACGGTCGTTGCTCTCGGCGGAGTACCGCGCGTTCGACGCCGCCGACAACCCAGACCCGGGGCAGGCGGCCGCCCCCGACGGTGCGGTCGGGTTCGTGGAGTACTCCCGGCCGGTGGTGGAGCTGAAGCAGTTAGCCGAAAAGGCCAGCGCCGCCGGCGTGGACCTGCCCGAACAGTCGCGGTTCTACTCCCGGATGCGGGCGGCCCGCGGCACCGACGCGAAGTACGTCCGGATCACGCGGGTGCCAGACGAGGCCTACCGGCTCGACGAGGACCCCGAGGAGACGGAGAACCGCGTCAGCGAGGGCGACCAACGGCTGTCGGAGACGGAGGCCCGTCTGGCCGCCTTCGAGTCGGCCGTGGGCGGCGCGTGGAGCGAGCCGGACCAGGCGGACGTGTCGGACGACTCACTCGACGAGATGGACGAGGAGGCACAGGAACGGCTCCGGGATCTCGGCTACGTGGAGTGAGCCCCCGACGTTCTTACCGCGGGACACCGTAGGTGCGGCCGTGACGGTCGCGACCGAGACGGAGCCGGCGGGGGGTGTGGCGTGACCGACGACGAGGAGCGGCGCGCCCGCCGGTCGGAGGCGTTGGCGGCCGCCCGCGACGCCGGACGCGACGAGGATCAGGAGACCGACGAGGAGACGAATCGCGGCACAGAGGGCCGGGAGCCGCGTCGACACCGCGAGAACAGGTCGGAGCAACAGGCGGACGCTGGGCGACAGGCGGACGATAGACAACGACACCGAGGAGACGAACAGCGACAACACCGACAGGACGACCACGGGCGACAGCGGCGAGGCGAGGACCGACGACGTGACGAAGGGAAGAGACGAGACGGCGACGGAAGACGAGACAACGAACGGGAACGAGACGGCGACGGAAGACGAGACAACGAACGGGAACGAGACGAGGACGAACGGCAGTCGGGTGGGCAGACGGCAGTCGAGCGTGTCTCGGCGGTCGACCACGACGCGGCGTTGGTCACCGCGTTCGAACACGACGGCTACGACTGCGAGCTAGGGCGGGTCGGTGACGACTTCTTCGGGTTCGTGCAGGTACCACCGGACCACGACCGGCTCCACCTGATGTGGGAGTTGGACGTGCCCGGCGAGTTCGGCTACGGTCCGGACGCCGACGGGTGGGTGGGGTTCGACACCCGGCCGGTCGACCGGGAGCTGAGCCCGCGCGAGGCGGCGATGGCGTTGGCCGGGTTGGCCGCACAGGTCGCAGAACGGAGTCGGTCGGTTCCGAACTGAGTCGATCAGTCCCGGCCCGAGTCACTCGAACTCGCGGCCGGTGGCGGCGTCCGGGAGGTCGCGGCGCTCGACGTCGACCCCAAGTTCGTCGAGTGCGGCCTCGACGTGTTCACCAGCGGCGTGTTCCGCGCCGTCGGCGAGTCGGCGTTGTTGCGCCAACGCCAACACCTCGGCGCGCCGGTCGTCCGGGATGGCGTACTTGTCGACGACGAGTTCGATCGTGAGGCCGTTGTGATCTTCCGTGTACAACGCGTGGAACGCGCCGCGGTCGTACTCGCTGAACCCGTGGCCCGCGTCGTCGAGATTGGTTTTGATCTCCGCGAGGCGGTCGTGGTCGATCCGGAAGGCGAGGTGGTGGACCGCACCCGTCCCGGGGCGTTGGTCGTCGGCCGACTCCCGTTCCTCGTCGACGAAGAACGTGATCAGACGGCCGTCGCCGCTGTCGAAAAACAGGTGTGTCACCTCCGGGCGGTCGAGGTTCGGCTGGCGGAGCACGAGCGGCATCCCCAACACGTCCCGGTAGAACCCGACCGTCTCCTCCGGGTTCGACCCGATCAGGGTGACGTGGTCTGTCCCGGTCGTCTGTAACAGGCTCTCCGGCGTGTCCGTCGAAACGTCGGCGTTGTTCACACCGACTGTAGGGGCGGCAGCCACTTAGCTCCCGGCGGGACACGTGGCGAACGTGGTTGTGTCGTGTGATCAGCTTCGGTAACGAGCCGGAGTGAGCCCACAAGGAGAGGTCACGCCAGCCGGAGCCGTCCGAACCGCGCGGCGGCGTACCGGTAGCCGAGCGCGCCGCCCAGCGACGCGAGCCCAAGAGAGGCGGCGACACCCAGCCAGAGCGCCCACGGGCCGAACCGCGGTTCGAGCGCGACCCCGGCCAACGCCGGCAGCGACAGGAGGAGGATCACCAGCGAGTGGGCCGCGAGCGCGAACTTCGAGGGAGTGAGTGGGCCGTCCACGCTCGTTGCGTTCAGCCGTTCGATCCGGGGGATGCCGACCCCGACCGCGACGGACAACGGTGCGGTGCCGAGCGTGAGTCCGACGCCGACGACGACACCCGCGAGGGTGAGTTGTGCGGAGAACCCCGCGAGCGGCGCCGCCAACAGGACGACCGTCGCCACCGCCGGCACCGCGACGCTGACTGACGCGAGAACGTAGCCTCGCACCACCCCACCGCCGGCCAACGGGCTGGTCAACAACAACGGGAGGCCGGCGCCCTCGCTGGAGAGCGGGTTGAGTGTCGTTCCGATCCCGGCCGCCCAGGCGCCGTACAGCCCGAGCAACACCGGGAACGCGGGGGGGTAGTCGCCGCTGACGACGACCGTCCCGGCGAACAGAAACGGAATCCCGAGAAACACCAGGGTCTTTGGCCGGCGGACGGTCTGGAGCCACACCCGGCGGGCGACGGCACGCGAAGCGTCGTCAACCGGGAGCCGGTCGGTCAACACGGTGTCTGCGGTCATGGCGGTCGCGCGGCCGCGACTGGGGGTCGGGGCAGGTGGGTCCCGGAACCAGACCCGTCGGGCGAGCCGCTCGGCAAAGAGGTACAGCGGGACGACACCGACGGCGCTGGCGACGGCCGCCGCCGCCGCGAGTCGGGGCCGGGCCGGGGCCGGCGTCCCGAGCAGGAACAGGTCACCGTACCACCCCAACGGCGTCTGTGCGAACAACGGGACGATCACGTCGAGCCGGACGGCACCCAGCGTCACCCCCATCAGTGCCGCGCCGGCCGCCAACAGCCTGAGCCCCGGGGAGAGCACCTCCCCGTCGGTGCGGCTGCTCCACCCCAGCGCGAACACGTGACCGACCAACTCCGCGGTGACGAACACACAGAGAACGGCGACCCCGCCGGTCGGGAGCGTTCCGACCCCGCCGCCGCCGACCGCGACGGAGACGACCGCGAGCGACGCGAACCCACCGATCACCGTGAACCGTCTGGCGTGTTCGGCCGCGAGCGTCCCGAGAAACGTCGCCCGGACCCCGGCGGCCGGGAGCGTCAACGCCGCGGCGTCCACGTCGTCGAGTCGGGTCGTCGCGCCGAGAGCCGCCAACACCACAGCACCCACCCAGCCGACCGCCGCCAGTCCACGGGCGTAGACGCCGACGGTCGCCGCGTCGCCGAACGTGTCGAACCCACCGGGGCCGGGGGGGCTTGTCGCCCCACCCGGTCCGTCGAAGAGGACACTCCCCCAGACGACCGCGAAGAACAACACGACCGCGGCAGTGCGTCGGGGTCGAGCGAGCGCCCGACGCACCGCACGCCTGAGGCTCGTCCACGCGATCAGTGACGCCAACCGGAGTGTTCCGGTCTGCCCCGTGCGGTCGCGTGTCGCGGGAACGAACGGCTCGCCGTCTGTCGCTCGTTTGCCGTCCGTCACTCGTTCGCCGTCTGTCGCTCGTGCGGGTGAGTCGTCAGTCATCGACTTCGGCGACGGGTCGGCGGTCGGTGGCGGTACGGTCGTCGGTGAGTCGGAGGAAGGCGTCCTCCAGGTCCTCGCGGTGGTCACGCAGTTCCGTCGGTGGTCCCTCGGCCCGGAGTCGGCCGTCGACGAACACACCGACCCGGTCCGACACCGCCTCCGCGACCGGGAGGACGTGTGTCGAGAGCAGTACGGTCGTCCCGCGGGCGGCAACAGTCTGGACGGTCTCCCGGACCCGGCGAGCGGCGCGTGGGTCAAGCCCGTTCGTCGGTTCGTCGAGCACGAGCAGTGCGGGATCGTGGACGGTCGCCTGCAACAGCCCGAGTCGTTTGGCCATCCCCGTCGAGTACGCCTCGATCCGGCGGTCGACAGCGTCCCCGAGTCCGGCGCGGGTCAGTGCCGTCTCGGCGTCGACGGACAGCCCGCGAATGCCGGCGGCGTACTCCAACTGCTCGCGGCCGGTCAGCTCGTCGTACAACGGCGGCTCCTCCGGGAGGAAGCCGACTTCGCTCGCGACCGCCCGGCGGTTCGTCACGGGCGTCCCGCAGATCCGCGCCGTCCCGGCCGTCGGCTCGACGAGTGTCGTCAACAACCGCATCGTCGTGGTCTTCCCGGCGCCGTTCGGGCCGAGCAGTCCGTACACCTCGCCGGCGGGGATTGAGAGGTCTAACGACGCGACTGCGACCGTGTCGCCGTACTCCTTGCGGAGACCCGCCGTCTCGACCACCTCCCCCCCGTCTGTCATGCGCCGGGCTACCGGAGCCGGACGGGTAAATCCGCCGTCCGCGACGACCGGTTCCGGCACTGTGCGGGTCGGCGAGTAAGCTAACCCATCCCTAAAGGGGTGGGCTTTCAGCGTGGACTCCCGTTGTGACCTCTGGTGAGGTAGGCGAATATTCGCCGTTCACGTTCAGCGTCCCGCTGTTCAAGCGCACGCCTACGGGTGCGCCTCCGTCAGCTCCAGTTTGGCGCTGGCGGAGATACCGCAAACCGATGTTCTTGGCTGCGTTGTAATCCGCGTCGTTCTGATACTCGCACTTCAGACATTCAAACGTCTCACTCTTCCGGTTGTCGGGGTGGGTAAACCCACACTCAGAGCAACGTCGTGACGTGTTCTTCGGGTTCACTTGGTGGACATCCAGCCCGTACGCTTCGGCTTTGTACTCGACGTACTCGTACAGGCGGTTGAACGCCCACTTGTGGCCCCACGACGCTCCAGTCCGTTCCCGGATGTCAGTCAAGTCTTCAAATGCAATCACCGTACAGCCGGTCGCACAAGCCTCTGCGACCAGTTCGTTGCTGATACGATGCAGCGTCTGTTTGAATCGACCCTCTTCCTTCCGACCAACGGACTGGATGTTCTGGTGTGCCCACCGCGTCCCGTGTTCCTGCAAGTCACCCCGGCGCTTTTCGTATTCTCTGCGCCAGTGGTCGAACTCGTCGCCAGTCCAGAACGTGCCCGTCGAGGCAACAGCGAGGTTGTTCACGCCGAGGTCAACCCCGAGAACCGTTCCGTTCTCGGTGGTTGCCTGTGTCGACGTGTCAATCTCCACGTCTGCT
>JAHENP010000210.1 GCA_018609965.1 Haloferacaceae archaeon | reverse complement strand
GACGTACTCCTCGGTGGGGAGACTGACATCGTACTGACGATCCACCGGCAGGTCGTTCTCGGTGCCGACGGTTTTGGCCTCGCGCACGTCGTTGATCGCCTCGGCGGCGACTGCGGTGAGCACGAGCAGGTTGTCCGTCGACACTGGCTCGTCGTCGACGAGTGCCGACTGCACCGTATCGCAGGCACCGACGAGTGCGTCCTGTCGCGACTCGGTGATTGTCGTCTCGCGAAGCCGCTCAATTGCGGCGTTGTAGCTGTCGATTGTCTGTTGCCGCTGCTCTGCGTCCGTCGCGCCGCCACGTTTTTGTGGCGGAGAATCCTTCGAACTCATGTCGTGTGAACCGGCACGACACAGGGGAGGTAAGGGGTTAGGGCCCTTGCCACCTCTTCGCGGTGACGTTCCTCTCCCATGCCGTACGCCTCCGTAGTCACCCCACCAACTTAGTAGTATCGGTAATCCTAGCATAAGTTGAGAACCCCAAGAACCGGACTGTACGCAGTGTCGCGTCGCCGAGCACCACCCAAACACCCTTCAACCGGGCTCGCCACCCACAGCAAGTGCGCGACCTCACGCATCGAATCGAGACAGGGATGCAGACGTACCCAGGGGACCCAGCGGTGACAGTCACACAGGCGGCGACCGTCGACAGGGACGGCTACGCCGTCGAACGGGTCGAACTCGGGAGTCACACGGGGACACACGTCGACGCGCCGGCACACGTCGTTCCGGACGGGCGGACGCTCGACGATTTCGATCTCGACGTGTTCGTCTTCGACGCCGTCCGGGTGGACTGCCGGGCGCTCGGCGCTCGCGAGGCGATTCCGGCGGCGTTGGTGCCGACCGGCACCGACGCCGACTGTGTCGTCTTCGACACCGGGTGGGCCGACCACTGGGGAACGCCACGCTACCGCGACCATCCGTATCTCGCGCCCGAGGCCGGGAAGGCGTGTGCGGAGGCGGGGTTGGCAGTCGCGACGGACACGCTGAGTCCCGACCCGACACCACCCGCGGACACGGACGCAGACGCCGCTACCGCCGACGGCGACGCCGCGGCGGGAACGGCCGACACGGCGGATAGCGGTAACGACCCGGAGGCGGACGACCACGGTGTTCCGGTCCACGAGGCTGTGTTGGGTGCCGGGCGTCCGATCGTCGAGAATCTGACCGGACTCGGTGGCCTCCGCCGGTTCGAACTCCACGCGTTGCCGGTGGCGCTCACAGGCGACGGCGCACCGGTACGGGCCGTCGCCGTCGAGTCGTCCGCGACCGACAACGTCGGCTCGGAGTGATCTGTGTGGCAACTCGAATTTGCCAGTGAACACGATACGTCTACCACCAGAGCGGATCAGACAACGCCACCGTACGTTGTTTCGTATCGTTCGTGGTAATTGGGTGTAAAACGTTATCACACACCACTCCCTGTGGCGTACTGTATGGTTCCAGAGACGACGACACTGGAAGTAGAGGGGAGCACCGTTCGGTGGACCAACGAGTCGTTCTCGATCACGGTCACGGAGGCCGAGGCGGTGGCAGACGAGGTGCGCGAGCTGATGGCGCGACCGGGCGTGGAGTCGGTGTTGGTGGACAACCAGGCGGCAGACGGGACGTGGCCACAGGAGACGAACGAGGTGTGGGACGGGCTGATGGCCGAGATGTACGAGAACGGGGTGACCTCGGCGACGCTGTGTCCGTCGCTGACGAACAAGATGCAGGTGAACCGGCTGTCGAAGAAGAACGGCACCGACGACCTGATCCGCGCGTTCGGGCCGGACGAACGTGACGAGGCCCGCGAGTTCGTCGGGCTCGTCTCGCCCGCCTGAGAGCGACCACCGCCGTCGCCAGTCTCCGGGCGACTCAGAAGTCAAACTCGGTCAACAACCACGTCTCTCCTCGGTACTCGCCGTGGAACGCCAGCGTGCCTGACTCGTCGGGACACAACGCATAGTCGTCGCTGCCGTCTTTCCCGATGTCGGCATCGACGCCCGCGTTCCTCCTGTTCGTTCGCCAGGAAGCGTGTCAACCCGACGCCCGCCGCCTCGGGGTCGTCACAGACGGGCTTGAGTTGTTCACCGGCTTCGGATCTGACGACCACGTGAACCGCCTCGGGATCAAGTGGTTCGAGACGCCGACGGCGTCTCGTCATCACGAGAGAGCTTCGCTCTCTCGACCGACCCCGAGGCTTCCCGTGGGTTAGTCGGACACTCCCACGGACAGACCCGGGCGGTCAGCAGTTCCTCCTCGCGTCCCCGACCGTCGGTGAGTAGCTGTGGCTGTCGTCGTCAGGCGGTCGCCCCCGACACGACAGTCGTGTCTGTGCTGGCCGCCGTGTCCGTCTGCCCGTCTGCACTGGTGCGCTCGACACGGACGAACTCAACCCGGACAGTCGGCGGCGACACCGTCCACGGCAGGTCGGCGAACGCCTCGCGTGTGATCGGTCCGAGTCGTGCCGCGAGCGGGTCGGCGACTGCTGGGTACGGCGCGCCGGGCGGCACCGCGACGGTCACGGTCACGCGTGTCGGCTGTCGGAACAACACCCCGGCTGTCTCCGTCTCGACACCGACGAACGACCCCGGCTGGTCGGCGAGCAGTGCCCGCGTCTCCTCGCCGGCGGCTCGTTCGACGGTCGCCGTCTGACTGCCGGCGAGTGTCGCCCCGCCGAGCAACGCGGTCGCGACGGCCAGTGCGACCGTCACCGCGGCGAGCCGTCGGCGGGTCCCGGTCGCGGTCTCGAAGCCGAACCGGTCGTCCGGGCGGTAGCCGCGGTACCACAGCGTCCCGAGTGCGGTCGCGTTGATCGACAGGTAGTTGACGACGACCAACAACCCGGCGCCGATCACCGCCATCGGCCGTCCCCACGCGACGCCGATCCCGACGACCGCGGTCGGCGGAACCAGCGCGGCCGCGATCATCACGCCGACCAACGCCGCCGAGACGCCGGCCGACAGCGACAACGCACCGGCGACCCCCGCACCGAGTGCGATCGGCAGCGCGAGTAGTCCCGGAGTCAGTCGTTCCGCTACCTCCGGCGTCGCGAACACCGTCGCGGCGTCGACGGGAACGACACCCGAGAACCGCAACACGGCGGCGAAGACGGTCGCCGCCGCGACCGCGAGCAGCCCGCCGGCGATCTGGAGCCCGACACCGCGCCGGAACAACGCCTGTTCGTCGACGACCGTTCCGACGGCGGTCGCCATCGCCGGCCCGAGCAACGGCGCGATCACCATCGACCCGACGACGACCGCCGGGGAGTCCAACAGGAGTCCCGCGGTCGCGACGACCGCACTCACGACCGCAAGTACGGTGAACGTCCGGGTCTCGGGTGCCATCTGCTCGGCGCGGCTCGCCAACTCCTCGCGAGCGATCCGGTCGTCGTCACCTGACTCCGCCTCGTACTCTTCGACGAGTTCGTCGAACCGGTCGGAGACGACCGTCTCGGCAGTCACCACGACCGTGTAGGCGTCGCGTTCGAGCCCGGCCTCGCGGAGCCGTTCCAGAATCGGCTCGACGGCGCCGGTTGGCAACGGGAACGAGACGACCGCGGTGTACTCCCGGCCGCTGGTCTCGTCGGTGAGCACGTAGTCGATGTTCTCCGCCTGTAACGCCTCGACGACCGCTGCCCGTTTGCCCGCCGGCACCATCACCTGAACGAGTCGCACGACGGCGACTCACTCGCGGGCCGGTTAACTCCGGCGACGGCGGCGTGGTTACTGTCCGCCGTCGGCGCGGGTGCCGTCGATCTGCTCGACGACCCGGGCGTGGAACTCCTGGAGCGCCGCAGACTCGTCGTCTGCGAGCACCACGTCGGAGGCGACCAGCGTCGCCAACCCGAACGCGCGCGGCGACGGGCTGTCCACCTCGTGGTGGGTGACCGCAACGTCACCGGCCTGCACCGCCGCGAGCACCTCCCGAATCCCCCGGAGATCGAGTTTGTCCTCGATGATCTCCCGGTAGGTCTCCTCGATCACGGCGAAGTCGTCGAGTTCCTCGGCGAAGGACAACAACATCTCCGAGGAGACCTGTTGTTCCGCGGCGGACTTCTCGTACCCCTTGTACCGTTTGAGGATCATCAACGCCCGCGTGGCGTCGATCCGGAAGTACCGTTTCAGGAGGTCCGTCCCGTCGAGTGCCGCCCGCAGGTCCGGCAACGCCGCCGACGGCTCGATGCTCTCGATCACGTCCGGCACGTCCACCTTCCGGTTCAACGGCATCGAGACGGTGAACCCGTTGTCGGCGACCGCCAACTGGACGTTCGTGTTCGTCCGCCGGCTACACCGGTAGGCGACCAGCCGCGAGAGCCCGTCGTTGCACTGCCGGCCGTAGTTGGAGTGGACGTAGTAGCGCCGGCGGTACTCGTCGCGGTCGAGTTCCTCCTCGACGACCAGTCGTTCGTCCGTCGGAATCGACGACGGCCCGGCGTACCGACGTTGTTGATCGAACATCCGGGCCAACGACCGGACGCTGTTCTCGTCGATGGGAAACGCCCGCAGCCACGACCGGACGGCCGTCCGCCCGCCCTCGCGGAGTCGGTCGGCGATCTCCCCTTGCACCGAGAGAATCTCGCGACCCAGATCGTAGCTCAAGGGGAGTCGCTCGGAGAACCACGACGGAACCGTGGCGCGTGAACTCGTCGGGTCGACGTACACCTTCGACCCCCGACGGTAGTTGAACTCGTAGTTGCCGCCGCCCAACACGAACACGTCGCCTTTCTCCAACGTGTCGAGATACTCCTCGTCGAGTTGCCCCACCCACTCGTCGCCGCTGCGGGTGTACACGTCACAGGTGAACGAGTCCGGGATCGTCCCGATGTTGGTCATGTAGATCACGCGGGCCATCCGCCCGCGTCGCCCGAGCAACGGCTGGCCCACGTCGTACTCCTCGTAGTGGTGTTCCCCGTCGGGTGGGTCGTTCGTGTCCCGCCAGATCTTGGCGTAGACGTTCTTTTCTTCGAGGCCGTCGTAGTCGGCGGTGAGGTACCGACACAGCTGCTCCCAGTCGGCGTCCGTGTAGTCGCGGTACGGGTACGCCCGCCGGAGCGTCTCCAGGGTCTCCTGTTCAGGGCGGACCTGGTTGATCGCCATCCCGTACACCTGTTGTGCGGCCACATCCTGTGCCTCCGCCGGGATGAACACCCGGTCGACGAACCCCTCCGTCGCCCGTCGGAGCATCACCGCACACTCCACGAGTTCGTCGCGGTCGAGCGCGATCACCCGGCCCTCGACGGTTTCGCCCAACTGGTGGCCGGCGCGACCGACTCGTTGGAGCAACGACGCGACAGATTTGGGGGAGCCCACCTGGACAACAAGATCCAGATGCGGCATGTCGATCCCCAGTTCCAGGGAGGTGGAGGAGGTGACCACATCGACGTCGCCGGCCTTCAGGTCCTCCTCGACGGCCTCGCGTTGTTCCTTCGACATCGAGCCGTGGTGACAGCCGGAGTTTGTCTCGTCGTAGGCGTCGAACCGACTCCGGAGGTTCTCCAACACCCGTTCGGCACCCGACCGCGTGTTGGTGAACACGAGGGTGTTGTCGTGGCTCCCGACGAGTTCGTGGAGGCGGTCGTAGAACCGTTCGTTGACCACGTCCCGCGGCGTGTCGATCAGGTCGTCCGTCGGACACTCCAGTTGGAGGTCGAACTCCCGGACGAACCGCGTGTCGACGATCTCGTAGTCGCGGAAGCCGTCGTCTGTGTCCGACTCGGTCAGTTCCTCGCCAGTTTCCCCGATAGGGCAGCTCCCGGACTCCCGGCCGACGAGGAACTTCGCGACCGTCGGCAACGGTTCGACGGTCGCGGAACAACCGACTCGGGTCGGCGACTGGTCGGTCATGTTCTCTAGCCGTTCCAACGACACCGACAGGTGGGTGCCGCGTTTGTTCTCCGCGAGGCTGTGAATCTCGTCGACGACGACGTACTCGACGGTGCGGAGCTTCTCTTTGAACTTCGGGGAGTTGAGCAGGATCGCCAGCGTCTCCGGGGTCGTGTTGAGGACGTGTGGTGTCGTCTCCAACATCGCCTGCCGGTCGCTGTCGCTGGTATCGCCGTGTCGGATCGCGTGACGAAGTTCCGTCTCGTGGCCCCGTTCGGCGGCCCGCTCCCGAATCCCGGACAACGGCACCGCGAGGTTCCGGTGGATGTCGTTGGCCAACGACTTCAGCGGGGAGACGTACAGACAGTAGACGCTGTTGTCGAGCCCGTCGGGGTCGTCGCGGTCCCGTCGGTACAGCTCGTCGATCACCGAACAGAAGCTGGCGAGCGTCTTCCCGCTGCCGGTCGGGCTACAGACGAGCGTGTTCGTCCCCTCGTCGATCAACGGGATCGCCTCCCGCTGAGGCGGGGTGAAGAAACCGCCGTTCTCCGGGACGTACTCGCCGAACTCGTCGACCCACCACTCTCTGACCGCCGGCGCCAACCGGTCGAGCACCGACTCGTCGGCCAGCGTCACCGCCGCCGGGTCGAAGTCGTACGCTGTCTCCGTCGCTTCGAGGAGCTGTCGCCCGGACACACGCGACACAGGAGTCGCCGCGACAAGTGGATTGTGTTCAGGAGGCCGTAGGCGCTGGTGTTCCGCTCGTACGGCGAGACGCCACACAAGACCTATCACCAGTTCCGCAGAATCGCCGGTCGTGAAGACCGAACGACTGTTTGCGGCGGCGGCCGTCGCCCTTCTCCTCCTGGCAGGGGTCGTCGCCTTGGGGGTCCCCGGCGTGATCGCGGACACGGACCGCGTCACCCGTCCCGGTCCGGTGACCGTCGAGGAGGTGACTGTCGCGCCCGGCGAGGTGCGCGGCGGGACGGCCGATCTCCGTCTGCTCACGCGGATCGACCACAGCGGCGAACCGACGCCGAACGTCACTGTCCGGTTCCGGGCGTACGGCGCCGACTCCAGGTTGCTCGTGGACGAACAGACTGTCGACCTCGGCGAGGTGACCGGCGACGGGAGCCGCCCGGTGAACGGCACGTTGCGCGTTTCCCGCGAGGGCGGGTACGTGTTGGAGACGACCGTCTTCCGCGACGGGGAACGACGTGACCAACAGTCCCGCGAGGTGTCGGGCGTCGCGGCACTGACCCCGCCGTACGCCCGGTCGGCCGTCGCGTTCAGTGACGGCACCGCGCTCCCGGCGCTGTCGGTCGCAGTCGACGAGGCGGACGAAAATCGAACACGACTCCGCGTGACGGCCTCGTTGGAGAACGGCGGTGACGACGCCAGCGGCGACCTCCGGGTGGAGTTCCGCCTCCGACAGGCGGAGTCGAATCTCCAGGCGGGCGCCGCGAGCCAACAGGTGGGTGCGATTCCGGCCGGTCGCACCGGCGAGGCGACCGCGACCGTGGCGGTGCCATCCGGCTACAACTACTACGTCGACGCCGTGCTGTACCGGGACGACGTGGTGATCGACACGGCCCGCTCCGTCGCGAATCTCGACCCGCAGGAACGAATCTCCGCCGACGAGACCGTCCGTGACGTGGCGTTCGACGTCGAGGACTTCGAACAGGCCGACGCCAGACAGGATCAGGAGCCGACGCCAGCGGCCGCGACAGAGACCGCGACGCCTGGCTTCGGCCCGCCCGTCGCGCTCGTGGCGGTGTTCGTGACCGCGACCGTGGTGGTGAGACGCAGATGACAGACGATACACACGACACTGATCGACGCATAGCACCGACGACTGACCGAACGCCGACGGAGCAGACGACGACAGAACAGACGACGCCGACGGAGCAGACGACGACAGACCAGACGACGACTGATCGAGCGTCGACAGAACAGACGGCGACAGTGACCGACGGGGGAACGGACCCCGACGCGGTCGAGACGGCGAGCGGGGAGACGACAGCGTCGTCGACCGTCGATGGATCGACAGGAGCGCGGCTCCGCCGGCTCGTCGACTACCTCGCGCTGGCTGGACTGGCGTTACTGGCGCTCGTGGCCGGGATTCAGGTGTACATCGCCATCGACGCGACGATCGACCGGTTCGTCGTCCGCGAGTACCGGTCGTTGTTTCGGGGCGTGGTCAACCTCGCGCTGCTGTTGCTCGCGGCCGGTGGTGTCACTCTCCAGTTGCGTCGACTCCGGTGAGAAACGGCGGGGGTTCCGGCGGACGGGGGGGTCTTGAGGCACACGGTGTCCGCGGGTCCCGCCGTGTCAACTCGTTGTTGCGAGAGGCATATAACAGTTCGGTGAAACTCTTTTCACTTCTTCATTAGAATCTGACACGATCCGTCGAATCGGGGGATGGCGGCGTCGGTCGTCTCCCGAGACGAGTCGCCTCTCGCCGAGCGCGACGGTCAGTTCTCACCCCTCGTCGGCGCGGAGCGCCGCCGCGGGGATGTCGAGCTGGTCGGCGAGGAACCCCCAGCGCTCGGCCGACTCCCGGACGACCATCGAGGTGGGTTTGCCGGTGCCGTGGCCAGTGCCGTCTGCGACGCGGAGCGCGATGGGGTGGGGTCCGGTGTTGTTCGTCTGGACCCGCGTGGCGGTCTTCCAGGCGTGTGCGGGGTGGACCTGGGTGTCACCGAGTGCGGTCTCGAACAACGTCGCCGGGTAGACCGTCTCTTCGACGTTGTGGTACGGAGAGTACTCGCGGAGGTAGGTGAACGCCTCCGGCTCCTCCGGCGAGCCGTACTCGGCGGTCCACGACTCCCCAAGGAGGAACTCGTGGAACCGCAACATGTCCAGCAACGGCACCAGACAGACGGCCGCTTGGAACCGCTCCGGGTCCCGCGTGATCAGCGCGCCGACGAGGAGGCCGCCGTTAGAGCCGCCCATCGCCGCCAGCCGGTCGGGCGGGGCCCACCCGCGGTCAACGAGCGTGTCCGTGACCGCCTCCGCGTCCTCGAAGGTGTGGTGTTTCTGTTCACGCCGCCCGGCCTCGTGCCACTCGTCGCCGTACTCTGCCCCGCCCCGGAGCGTCGCGACGACGAACACCCCACCCGCTTGGAGGAACGACAGCCGGAAGCGGTCGAAGCACGGCGTTCGGTTGATCCGGAACCCGCCGTAGCCGGTCAACAACGCGGGGTTGGTGCCGTCTGGCTCCACGTCGGCGCGTCTGACGACGAACGCCGGCACCTCCGTCCCATCGGCCGAGGTGGCCCTCTCCCGACTCGTCTCTACCTCGAACGGGACGGACACATCCTGTGTGGCAAACTGTTCCCGGCCGGCCATTGGTGTCTACCGACACACGGACATCGGCTCCGCGAACGACTGCCGGCGAAAGAACACCCCCTCCGCGGCGGGTCGAACGGCGTCGACGCTCACCACCCCTCCCAACGGGGTGGTCGTCGTCTCGCCGTCGGCGTACCCGTTCTGGCGGTCGGTCCAGGCTTCGACTGTGTCGTTGTCGTCGTCCTCCAGCCAACGGTACGGTCGGCGACCCCCTCACCGTGGAGCGTCTTCCTCACCGGGCGACGCTCCGTCCCTGGAGGCTCCTGTGTGGTCACGGACGACGCTCTGAACGCCTGTCAGGTGGGCCTCCTGGACGCGGCACAGTCCGTGCCACGCGCCACCACCTTTCTTCAGCGAACACCCACCCAGTCGCCGGACGCAACGCTGATACGTCGGCTCACCCCAGTTCGACCGTGCAGTGGAAACTGTTTGCCGACCTCGCGGAGACCGCCGGAACGGACCAGCCGACGGTCGAGACGGACGCGGAGACGGTCGGCGAGGCGTTGGCTGCGTTGCTGGCGGCGTACCCGGCGCTCGCGGACCGTGTCACCGACGACGACGGCGACCTCCAGGACCACGTCAACCTCCTCCGGGACGGTGAGCCGGCCGACCCCGACACGCCGGTCGACCCCGACGACGAACTCGCCCTGTTTCCGCCCGTTTCCGGTGGATGAGGAACTCGCCGTATTCGCCTGTCCCCGGCGGATGACGACCGCGACTGTGTTCACCTCTCTAGTTGCGACGGCTACCGCAACAACAACGCGAACACGACAAGCGCCGCCACGCCAGCGAGCAACACCGCCGGGGCGGAGGCGGTCGGCGCAAGCGTGACGCTCTCACGAGCGCGCAGCGCCGCGATCGCGCCGGCGCTGGCGACGAGACTGACGAGAAGACTCCCGCCAAGGTGGACGAAGATGGCCCGTCGACTCTGCCCTTGTTGTCCCACCTCGCGGCCGAGGGCGGTGCCGTAGCCGCCGAGATCCCAGACGACGACGGCGCCGACGAGTGCCGCCAGCGACGGCGCGAGTCCGGCGTCGAGTGCCAGCCCGAACCCGCCGGCGGCGAACAGCCCCGCGGCCGACAGCCCGTGTCCGAGGCCGCTCGCGGGCACGACGCCCACGACCCCACCGAGCGCCAACAGGAGGACGACACCGGCCGCGACGACGACACAGCCAGTGACTAACGCTAGCCCGACCGTCTCCAGTCCGTAGTACCCGACGACGGCGTCGAACCCTCGCTGGAACGACGACGCTGCCGTTGGCGGGAGCGCATCCGCGACGACCGTCGCGAGCGTCTCGGCGAGCCCGCCACCACGGCGCCAGCCGAGCCACACCGACATCGACCACCCTGCAACGGCGCCGGCGGTCGCCGTCTGCGTCCCGAGCCGTGTGCGGTAGCCGGTCCGGACGAGCCAGACAAGCGACCAGACGAGGACCGCCACGACGCAGGTCCCGACCGCAAACGCACGGACGGCCGGTGTTGCCGTGGCGGCGCCGAGTGGCGCTCGAATCGACGCCGCGACTGGCTCCCACACCACCGTCGGCGCGACGGCGTTGACAGCCAACACCGGCCCGGCGAGGAGCAACGCGGCCCAGCCGTAGTCAAGCACCGCGAGCAGTCGGTCAAGCGCCGCCACCGCCGGCGAGGGGTCGTCGGTCTCGTCATCCAACAACGCCCGGACGGGGAGCCGGCGAAGGATCGACGCGAACCCGACTGCGCCGCCGGCGACGACTACGAGGAAGCTCCCGACCGGCGGTGGGCTCGCCGGCGGTGTGACGAACACCGTGACGAGTCGCTCGCCGACCGCCGCCAGCGGTGCCGTCGGCAGCGTCACCCCCGCCTCCTGTCTGGTGACAGTGTCGACGACCGGAGCCAGCGTCGTCACGACGAGCGTCGCCGCCGCCGTCACCGCGACCCGGGCCGCCAGACGCAGGTCCTCTCGGCCGACGGAGCGACTCGGGAGACCGGTCGCGCCGAGCGTCGCAACACCCAGACCGGCGACAAGAAACACCGCGCCGACGGGCGCGGTGCCGGCGAACTGGCCGGCGGAGACGAGCACCATCCCGGTGGCCGCGAGCCCTCCGGCCGGGAACGACACGACCCACGCCGCGGCGACCGCGAACGGGCGGAGTCGGTCGGTGCCGGCGAGTCTGACGAACACCCCCACGAGCACCGCGCCGGCGGCGACCCCGGCGGTCGCTCGCCCGACTCCGGCCGCGGTCGCCACCCACCACCCGGTGGCGACGACGACGGCCACCGACAGTGTCATGACCACTGGCGGCGACCGCCAGTTGCGCCCCGGCGGCGCAGCCACCGTCTCGCGGTCCCGATCCACCCTCACCGCCGACCACCCCCGTCGATTGCCCGGGCGACGGCGAGCCCGAGCGGCCGATCTCCCGGCCAGTCGATCACCGTCCGACAGAGCGGGCGCACCTCTCGGAGGTGGAGCCGTCGACTGATCGCCGCCGCTCTGCGGCCGAGCCCCTCGCCGCCGAGACCGCCGGTGTGGTCCGGCGCGACCGCCGCGACCGCGTACCCCGCGACCCGGAACCGACGAGCGTACACCGCCGGCACCGCGTCGGGGAACGGCGACACGAGGATCACCTGTGCGTCCGCCGGACACCGGGCGACGAGCGTCGCCGCCGCCGCGTCCGTCCCACGGGGTGGGGTCTGGTCGTACACACCCGTGTTGCGGGAGACGGTCTCCCGATTGCCGGCGGCCGCGCTCGCGGCCGCGAAGACCGCACGGGTCCGGCGTCGGTTGGCCGTCACGTCGTCGATCCAGACGGCGTCACCGGCCGTCGCGACTGGCGTCGACACCTCGCGGTCGTCCACCCCCAACACAGCGAGTGACACGTCGTCACCGTCGGCACGAAGTCGTTCGACGGCCGCCTCCGCCGCGTAGGCGGCGTACGTCCCACCGGTCGGCGCCGCGGCCGTCCCTGACCGCCGGGTCGGCGGTCGCACGTCTACCACCACGACTGCCCGGCCGGCACGTTCCTCGCGGAACTGAGTCGTGACCAGTTCGCGTCGCTTGGCGAACTGTCGCCAGTCGACGCGCGACCGCGGGTCTCCCGGGCGGTACTCACGGGTGCTGTGGAACTCCAACCCCTCGCCCCCGCTGTCGGCCGTCGCCTGCCCGACTCGGAGCGGTGCAGCACGGTCCACTGAGACGGCCGTCGCCGGCGGACTGGTCTCGACTGCCGCCGCCCCGGTCGCCGGAACCGACAGTGTCGCCGCGCTGGAGCCGGCGAGTGACCTGACCCGGACCCGCGGCTCGTCGAACCCGTACCGGCCACGGCGCGCGGTCACTGCGTACGACAGCGTCGCGGTCTCGCCCGGTCGGAGCGACACCGCTGCCCGCGGCGAGCCGTCGGCGACACCCAGCGTTTCGGGGACGCCGTCGACGACGCGCAGATCCGGCAGGACGGATCGACCGGTGTTCTCGACGGTGAGTCGGACCGGCACCGTGTCGCCGGGCGTGATCTGGTCGGCGACCACCCGCCGTCGTATCTGGAGCGAGACCGTCGTCGGCAGTGCCGAGACGGCGGCGTACGTGACGTACGCCAACGGGACGACTGCGCCGGCGAGGACTGCCGGTGAGCCGTACAACAACCCCAACCCGGCGAGCCCGAGGGTTCCACCCAACCACCCCCGCCAGTGCG
>JAHENP010000209.1 GCA_018609965.1 Haloferacaceae archaeon | reverse complement strand
GGTCTCCGGGTCGACGACCGCGCGGAGTTAGACGAATACTGTTACTACGCGGCCGGAACGGTCGGCAACCTGATCACCAACCTCCTCACCCGGGGTGACCTTCCGGAGGAACGTGTCGAGACGCTGTACGACACCGCCGAGGAGTTCGGGTTGTTGCTCCAGCTCGTCAACGTCGCCAAGGACGTACACGACGACTTCACCGAGGAGAACAACGTCTACCTCCCGGCCGCGTGGCTCGCCGACGAGGGGGTCACACAGGACGCGGTCACCGAGCCGGAGAACCAGCCCGCCGTCGCGCGAGTGGTGGGTCGCACGGCCGGCTACGCGCGGACGTTCCTCGACGACGCGCAGACGTACCTCGAACACGTTCCGCTCGTCGACGGCAACACCCTGGAGGCGTGGGCGATCCCGTTCTTGTTGGCGGTCGGGACGCTCCGGGAGTTGGCCGCGAACCCCGAACGCGCCGTCGACGGGAGCGGGGTGAAGGTGAGCCGCGAGGAGGTGTTCGCGGTGGTGGCTGCCGCCTCCGAACACGACCGCGAGTCGTTGGCCGAGTTCCGCGAGGCGATTGCCTCCCGTCCGTTCCACCGCTCGCCGACCGCCGCCGACTGAGAGTGCCGCTCTGTCTCACGCGCGCTCGCTTTCCTGTTCGCGTCCGTTCTCCCGTTCGCGTTCGTTCTCCCGTTCGTGTCCGCTCTCCCGTTCGCGTTCGTTCTTCCGTTCGCGTTCGTTCTTCCGTTCGTTCGTGAACTCGGCGTTCCCTGCGGTCTCACGGGAGTCGACGTGCTGGGTCTGTCTCGTGGTGCTGTCACCCAACAGCCGGTCGAGTGCCGCACGGAGTTGTGCGCGCTCGTCGTCGTCGAGTTCCGCACAGTCGACAGAGACCGTCGAGGAGAGTCCGCCACGCTGGAGTCGGAGTTCCTCGTCGTCGAGTTCGTAACCGGTGATCGTCTCGACACCGCGGAGCCAGCCGTTCGTCACGACACCCTCGTCGGTGACCGCGAGACTCGTCTCGTCGTCACCGATCAGAGAGCCGAACGCCCCGAGGCTCCCGACTGTGGTGAGCAGTGTCGTCGGGAACTCGCCGTCGAACTCACCGAGGGCGAACCCGACGACAACAAAGAGGCCGGCCGGCACGGTGACCGCGGCGAGCCACATCCACGTCGGGTAGTCGTCGCCATCGCCGGCAGTGACGCTGTACCACTCTGTCGCCGCCGCGCGACGCCGACGGTTCTGGACCGTCCACCCGAGTATCGCCGATAGGAGCCCCAACAACGCACTCCCGAACCCTGCAACCGCGAGGGTCCAGCGGAGAGAGACGGCCGGCGCGGACAACACCGTCGGGAAGAACGCCAACGGCGCAAGCGTCGCGGCACCACCGGCCTCGACGGTTCCGACCGCGTCGGCGAGACCGGAGACGCTCCTGGCCACGAGGCCCACGACGACGGCGACAGCCAGCCACGCTCCGACGAGCGTCACGACCCCCGGGAGCGTTCCGCCGGTCGCGAGCGTGAGGAGGCCGGCGGCGGGGACGGTCACCGTCGCGAGGTATGCGCCCACTGTCGGGGAGACGAACGACTCGGCTCGCATCGTCGTGAGGGCAGGAACGAACGGATAAAAACGTCATGGCAGTGTCCCCACCCCCGGGACGGGCGTGTGACGCAGTCCCGGCATGTGGGGTGGGCGAACGACTCTTGCGGACCGCCCTCGGAGTGAGGACGTGACCGACCAGCAGTCGTCCCACAGCGAGCCACGTCGTCTCGCCGACGGCGGCACCACCCCCACGGAGACGGCCGGCGTCGTCGGCGACCTCCTGGCGCGCGACCGGCGGAGTCCCGACCCCGCGCTCCACGCCGTCGGCCGCGACCGGACGTACAGCTACTTCGACCTGTGTAACACGGCCGCGAAGGCCGGCAACGTCCTGCGACACGTCGGCGTCCGGCCGGGCGACACCGTCGCGGTGGAGCCGCGCCGTGACCCCGAGACCGCGCTCACTGCGCTGGGTGCGTGGCTGATCGGCGCGCGCGTGACACCACGTGTCGCCGCCGCGGTGACGGAGACTGATCCGTCTCCGCGCGCGCTCGTCGCCCACACGGACGCCGAACGGGCCGTGACCGCACCGCCGGGAACGAGTCTCGTCGTCTTCGGCGGCGAGCCGACGACCGACGGCGCCACCCACTGGGAGACCGAGGTGTGGAGCGAAAACCCGGCCGCGCCACCGGCACCGACCGGGACCGACGACCCGGCCCGTGGGGACGGGACAACACACCGAACCCTGCTTGATCTGGCGACAACGGTGAGAGAGGGTGCCGAACTCGACACCCGGACGGCAGTCGTCGCGGCCGGTGCCCCCGCCTCGGCGCGGACGAGAGCCGCCGGGCTCCTCGCCCCGCTCACGGCCGGTGGCACCAGCGTCTGTCTCGACGGCACGGCGCCACCTGCACCCGACGAGCCGGCAGGAGCCGAGAACAAACCAGTTGTCGACGAGACAGACGTGACTGCGGCTGTCGCAGCCGCTCGCGAGGTCGACGGTGTCGAACGTGTGGTGGTCGCCGGTGACGACGGTGGCACAGCCCGCGGCGACGTAGACGGGTGGATCGACCTCGGTGCGTTGCCGCCGGAGTCGTAGCTACGCTTCCTCGCCGTGGGCGTCGTCAGACTCGCTCGGACTGTCGTCAGACTCGTTGTTCGGACCGCCGTCGGCGACGAGTGCCCCGTCACGGACCCGGAGCCCGTGTTCGTGGACGAACGTGGCCGTCTCCGGCGGAACGGCCTGCTCGGCGTGGACCCGAGCGCGCAGCGTCGGGACGAACGACCGGAGACCGGCGGCAGAGTCGACAGCAGGCTGGGCGGGGAGGAACGCCACGTCGTGGTCCGCGTCGCGGGCACGTTCCGTCAGCGTCTCCACGGCCGGCGGCTCGAAGGCGTCTTCGAACGCGACGGGGTCGGTGAACCCGGCGTAGTACACCGCCCCGTCCGTCGTCGTGCCGAGAACGGTCTCGTTGGACCGGAGTCGCATTGTTCCGGTGTCGACATCCGGCCGTTGGAGCAACGGCGCGACCGGACGGAGAACGACGACGGAGTCGGCCTCCTCCTCTCGGAGAAGGTGGGTGACGGTGTTACCGACGCGGGCTGCGGGCGTCGAGCCGACCTGTGGCTCGAACCGCGCCGCGGTCACGTCGCGCAACGCCTCGCTGGCAACGGCCCGGACTGCCGCCGCCGGCTCCGTCTTCCCGTGGTGGTCGGCTGGGAGCGTGTCGCGGTCACGGTAGTTGACCAGGAGATCGCCGCCGGCCGCCTCGGCGGTCCGGAGCGTGTCGGCCAACGCGGCGGCGTACAGGTTGCTTGCCGCCGTCGCGGACAACGGCGTCGTCTCCGAGAGTCGGGAGAACACGAGCCCGGACCGTGGCGGTGCGGCCAGAACCACGACGACTGTCATGTGCCGTCCTCGAACGGGCGCGGGCTTGAAGCTTCCACTTCGGGACGGCACGGCGCGTCCGTGCGGTCAGTCGACCGAGAACACCGGAGACCGACCGTGGCTCACCGTTCCTGGCGGCCCTTCGTCTGGCGGTAGTCCCGCGCGAAGACGTTCTCGAGGAGGTGGTCACGGAGCGCGTCCGTCTCGGCGTCCGTCTGCTCGTCGAGCGGTTTCATCGGCACCAACTCGAACCCGCGGCCGCGGATCGTCGTCGCGTGCTCCGCCTCGACGTCGAAGCTCTCCGGCGCGCGGGTGGTGTAGTCGACGGCCAACGCCTCCAACACGCGCTGGCCGATCGGGAGGATGATCTCCGGGTTGATCATCCGCACCTCCGCGTTCAGAAACGGCTCACAGCTCCGCACCTCCTCGTCGGTCGCCGGACGATCCGGGTGGCGACACCGGGTGAGGTAGGTGCAGAAGACGTTCTGGAGCTCCGGTTCGGCGGCGTCCGGTGGTGACCGCGACAGTCCCAGTTCACCGAGCACTCTCTGGAGCCGGCGCCCGGCCGCGTCCCCGGTGAACGGGACGCCCGTCTGCTCGGCGCCCGCCGACGGCGACTCCCCGAGGACGAGAAACTCTCCGCCCACGTCGCCGTAGCCGTGCACCAGCTGCTGTCGACACGCCGCGAGTTCGGGACAGTTCTGACAGTCTGTGTCCATCCCGAACGGGTTCTGGAACTCGCGTTGGTCGGCGTCCACACCCTGACACGGACCTGCGACGACATAGGTTCCTCGGAGGCGTCCGACGACTCTGGGTTCACTCGTCTCCTCGTGGCGGCTCCCCGTCTTCGATCCACATTTGGGAACCATCGCGTACGACGTGACATCTGTGTTGGAGAAAGTGATATATCCTGTGCGCACACAGTTATCTGTGTGCCGACAGTCACTGTCAGTGTCGACGAGCAGCTCAAGCGACGAATGGAGAAGCACCCAGAGATCAATTGGAGCGAGGTGACGAGACAGGCGATCGAGGAGAAGATCTCGGAGTTGGAACTGCTCGACGAACTAACCGCAGACAGTACGCTCTCTGCGGAGGACGCAGCAGAAATTTCCGAGCGCGTCGACGAGAACGTTCGTGCGGAGTTCGACCGACTCCGGGAAGACGAGTGAAAGTTGTCGTCGACGCCAACGTGTTCGTCTCTGCACTGATCGCGGATTCGGCAACGAGGGAGCTGATCGTCACACTAGATCCAGAGCTACTGACCCCAGACACTGTTCGTGCCGAGGTCGACAGTTACCGTGGGCTGATCGCCGACAAGTCTGGCCTGTCTGCGGCACGGATCGAGCAGCTCATCGAGATCCTGTTCCGACATGTGTCTGTTCAGCCGGTCGAAGCGTGTGTCTCGGAGATGGATACAGCGAGCGAGGCGCTCGGCGAGGTGGACCCAGACGACGTGCCGTATCTCGCCTGTGCGCTCGCGTTCGATGCTGCT
>JAHENP010000208.1 GCA_018609965.1 Haloferacaceae archaeon | reverse complement strand
CTCGTTTTCACCGAACTCGGGGTAGGCGGCGACACCGTGTTCGACGCGGTCGAGCCCGTTCAGTTCGTCCTGCTCGGAGACGCGCAGTCCGAACACCGAGTCGGCGACGAGCAACACCGCCATCGTCGTCAACACGGTCCAGGTCCCGATCACGAGACTCCCGGTGATCTGCATCACCAGCTGTGCCACGGAGAAGCCGGCCACGTCGAAAAACGGGATGAGGATCGTCCCGATAAAGCCCGCAGAGCCGTGGACGGCAAACACACCACACACGTCGTCGATCCCCAGCGACTCGACGACCCAGCGGTACACCAACGGCGTCTGGACGCCGCCGACCACACCCAGGAAGATCGCACCGGCCCAAGAGACGTGTGCACACGCGCCGGTGATCGCGACCAACCCGGCGAGCAGCCCGTTCGCGCCGAACAACGGGTCGGGTTTCCCCTCCCAGAACGTCGTCACGAGCGTCGAGCCGACCATCCCGGCACCCATCGCGAGCGTGGTGTTGAGCGCGACCCGGCCGAGCGCGTCACCCTGGAACGCGGTGACGGCACCGCTCTCGACGGAGAGCACCGTCGCCTGCGTGCCGACGTTGAACGCGTACCAGCCGAACGCGAGAAACAGGGTTCCGATGACGGCGAACAACATCGAGTGGCCCGGAATCGGGCTCGGGTCGCCGTTCTCGTCGAACCGGCCCTTCCGCGGGCCGACCATGTAGGCGGCCGTCAGCCCGGCGATCCCGCCGAGCGCGTGGACGACCGTCGCGCCCGCGAAGTCCTTGTAGCCGACCGGGTCGCTCCCGAGCGTGTTCCCGATCAGCTGTCCGAGATAGCCCGCCGACGAGAGGAGTCCGTCACCACCCCACGCGAACCCGGAGATCACCGGGTAGATGACCGCAACGAGCGCGATCACGTAGAACACGTACGCCGCGTAGCTCATCCGTTCGGCGACCGCCCCGGAGACGATCGTCGCCGCGGTCATCGCGAACACCGCGCCGAACAACCACGTGATCCAACTGCTGGGGGTGGTGAACTGGCTGAACGCCGCGCCCACGTCGACTGCCGTCTCCGGTGTCGTGAGGAAGCCGGCAACTGCCGACACGCCGGCACCGACCGCGAAAAACACTAACACCCCTAACGACCAGTCGGTGAGGTTCTTCATCACGACGTTGCCCGCGTTCTTGGCGCGAACCTGTCCCGCCTCCAACAACGCGAACCCCGGCTGCATGAAGAAGATCAGGAACGACACCACCAACACCCAGACGGCCTCCACGCCGCCCTTGATCGCGTCTGCCTGCAACAAGAGTTCGCCGAACATCAGCGACCACCTCCGTGTTTACTCGATTCGTTAATTACCGTGCGTTCGTTTGGCTTCTCTACCGCAGACGACTCGTGCGTCCAGTGAATCACGAGAGTTGGTGAACAACGGCGGTTATTTAGGTGTTTGGGGATAGGGTGTGAATACCCGACCAATATGTAGTATGTGTATAAGGTACTTACAACACGGGAGACGGTGTCGTCACGGCGAAAGCGGTTCGCGATTGGTGGACAGGAGACGGCGTCGACGACCGTCAGCCGAGTACGGCGAGTACGAGTCGGACGGCGACCAGGAGCGCCACCAGTCCGAACAGGTCGCCGGCGGTCGTCACCGCCGGGCCGACGAGGTTGTCGGGGTCGACCCCGCGGCGGAAGCCGAGGACGACGACGGACACGACCGTCGTCGCGAGGACGACACCCGCCAACAGTGCGCTACAGGCGGCGACGGCGAGCAACACCGGGAGCGGGGCGACGGGTCGCCCGAGCGCCGGGAGCACGGCCGCGGCCGCCACGGCCGCGAACAGACTCGACGTGACACCGACCAGCAACGCGGCGACGACGGCCGCCCGCACTCGTCTGTCACCCGCGAGCGTCGGGTCGACGAGCCCCTGGTGGACGGCCGTCGAGAGCCGCGACCCCAGCGAGCCGTAGACGCTCCCGCGGATCGCCAGAAACGCCGGCACCAACGCCAACAACCCGGGAACGGCCGTCAACTCGGCTTCCATCCCCGCGAGCACGCTTCCGGCGACGAGCCCGCCGAGCGCGCTCACGCCGACGGCCGGCAACGCCCGTCTGAACCCCTCGCTCGCGACGCTCCTGATCGTCACGTGCGGGGTCGTCGCGGCGGCAGCAAGTGTCTGTCGGCGCCGAGACACTGTCGGGTCAGACGACCACCCGCACCACCGCGAACAACACCACCACCCCGAGCACGTCACAGACGTTCGTCACCACGGGAACGACGTACTCGTCGGGGTCGAGCCCGGCGCGGTACGCGACGTAGGTGGTGACAGAGGCGACGACGATTGCGACACCGCCGAGCACTACCCCACTCGTGGCCGCGACGGCAACGACCGTCTCAACGGGGAGCCGTGGGTCGCCGGTGAGTGCCGTCACGAGCCAGCCGCCGACGCCGACCGCGGGAAACACCGTCACCGACAGCCCGAGCACGGCCAAGGCGTTGCCGACGAGTCGCTCGTCGGTGGGCGCGAACCGGAGCGTCCCGAGGTGGAACGCCGTCGACAGCCGCGCGGCCAACACGCTCCCGAGGTTGCCCGCCGTGCCGATGGTGACCGGCACCAACACCAACAGTGTCGGGTACCGGAGCAGTGTCGCCTCGAACCCGTCGAGTGCCAGCCCGCCAACCAACTCCAGTGTCGTCAGCGCAACCAACACCGGGAGCGTGCGCCGGACAATCCCCCGGACGCGCCACTCGGCGGTCATCCGGTCCAGTCGGCGAGTCGCTCTGCGCCCGCACGCGTCCCCGTCGCGAGCAACACGTCGCCGGCGCGGAGTGCCGTGTCCGCCGGCGGCGAGAGCACGTACCGGCGGTCCACCGCGTCTGTCGCCGCCGAGTCGCCGTTCGCGGGCGGGTCGTCGGCCACAGTTGAGGCGGCGGCTCCGTCTGTTCGGCTCGCGCGCCGGACGGCGACGACACGCATCCCGGTCTCCGTCTCGACTGCGGCGTCGCCGACGGTGGTGCCGTCCAGTGTGCTCCCAGACTGGACCGTCTCTCTGATCAACACCTCGTCGGACTCACGGACTGCGGCCTCGATCACCGGGTGGCCGCCCAGTCCACGCAACACACCCTCACTGATCTGGAGTGCGGCGTCACTGATCGCCTCCGTGCTGGCGGCGATCCGCAACAGGCCGCGGAGCGCGACGGGGTCGTCGACGGCGGCGGCCGCCCGGAGCGCCCACGCCTCGAACCGCGACTGGAGAGCGTCCACCTCTACCTCCAGTTCCCGCACCTCGCGGGCCAACTCCACGCTGTCGAACAACACGCTCCCGTACGCCAGATCGACGGCGAGTTCGCTGGCGTCTTTCATCGTCACGACCGTCTCGACGGCGCGGTCGAGATCCGGGATCGAGCCTGCCGCCGACGCTGTCGACGCCGGCCGAGCGGGGGAGCCGGAGTCGGTGACACCCGCGGCGGTCGTGTCGTCTGCCCCGTCGCGGCCGTGGAACGCGCCGTCGTCGTCGAGCGGCTCGCCGGTGGCCGTCTCGTGGACACGCGCGAGCCCCGCGACCGGGCCGCGACACAACAACACGTCACCCG
>JAHENP010000207.1 GCA_018609965.1 Haloferacaceae archaeon | reverse complement strand
CTCCAACACCACCGCGGAGGCGCCGGAGCCGAAGTTGAACATGAACGAACCCTCCTCGTTCTCGTAGTCGACGAGATCCTCCTCGCGGCTGGCGGCAACCAGCAACGCGCGGTCCACATCACCGATCCGGAGCTGGGCGGCAGTGTGGCGGATCGCGATCGGTGCGCCCGCACACAGTGTGTACGACTCGTGTGCGTACGCCTCGCTCGCGCCGAGTCGCTCGGTGACGTTCGCGGCCGCCGACCAGACGACGTGGTCTTTGTACTCGCTGCCGTGGAAGACGACCAGATCCAACGCCGCCGACTCCAGGCCGGCGTCCGCGAGCGCGCGCTCGCCGGCCGTCACACACATGTCGGTGACGTGGTCGTCGTCCGGTGGGCAGACGCGCTTCTCTCGGACACCCATCTTCTCGACGATCACGTCCTCCGGGATACCGCTCGTGGCGGCGATTTCCGCGCCGGTCAGCCGTTCGTCGGGGACGTACGTCGCCAGCCCGGTGAGCCGAACCGGCCGGCCGAGGTCGGTCACCGGAACCACCGCCGGAGCACCGGAATCCCGGCCTTCGCCAACGTCCCGCCGGCGCGGTCGCGGACGGTCCCCAACAACCCGTTGGGGACGTACAACACGAACAGGACGAACATCACACCCACGTACAGTTCGGCGTGGCCGTTGAGGAACGTGTCGATCGCCTCCGCGACGGTGAGCCCGTTGAACAGCTCGGCCTGCAGTACGCTGCTGGGCACGTTCGTCTCCAGCCACGGCAACAGTCCACCGCCGGAGCCGGACTTCGAGAGGAACTCCTGGACAGATTCCTCGAACAGCCGGCCGTACAACGGCCCGACGAGCGTGCCGAACCCGCCGATGATCGACGCGAGCAACGCGTCGCCGGCGACCAGGAAGTAGAACCCGTTCTCCGGCGTGACGGACTGCCGGAACGCGGCGAACAACGAGCCCGCGACACCCGCAAAGAAGCCGGAGATCGCGAACGCCCCCAGCTTGTACCGGTAGGTGTCGTAGCCGATCGCCCGGGCGCGTTCCTCGTTTTCACGGATCGCGATCATCACCCGCCCGAACGGGGAGTGGACGACCCGTTGCATCGCCAGATACGACACCAACACGACCGCACCGATGGCGTAAAACGACACCTCCGTTGCCGACAGCTCGACGGCGCCGCCGAACAACGAGACGCTGTCGCCCAACAACACCCCGACGGCGACGTTGAGCCCGTCGACAGCCGGGACGCCGATCTCGAACCCGGTCGTCCGGCCGGTGACGGCGACACCGTCACGGGGAGCGTCGCTCACGAAGTCCCAGTTGCGGACGAACACGTACAGAACCTGTGAGAAGCCGAGCGTGATCATCGCGAAGTACACCCCCGACAGCCGGAAGGAGACGCTCCCGATCAGTAGCGCCAACACCGCGCCGGCGAGCCCGGCCAACACCAGCGACAGCATGAACGGTGTCTGTGGCGTCAACACCGTCCCGACGACCGGGAGCGTCGTCACCAGCTTCCCGTTGGCGATTAGTACGGTGAGATACGCTCCCGTCCCGTAGAACGCGGCGTGGCCAAAGGAGAGGTAGCCCGTGTAGCCGCTGATGAAGTCGAACGACATCGCGAACAACCCGAAGTACAACACGGCGACCATCGTCTGCACCTCCGGCAACAACGCGATTGCCTCCCCAGATACCGGCGACCCCGCCAGTGCCGCGTAGACCGGTGGGTACGCCGCCAGCAACAACACGGTCAGGACGTGGACGCGGTGGTCGCGGAGATACTGACTGTACCACGGTGTGCCGTCGTCTGCGAGAATCTCTTCGGTCGTCTGTGTTCTGTCCGACGGCTGGCCGGTGTCTGCGCCGCTCACCGTCCCGCCGTCCGTCGCGGGCGACCCCGAGTCCGTCGCGGTCGGATCGTCGGGGTCGCTAATGGCCCCCCACCTCCGAGACGCCGTACAGCCCCTGCGGGCGGACGATCAACATGATCACCAACACGAGGAAGACGGTGATCTCCGGGAGCCCGGTGAACTCCACGTAGTTCTGGAACCACCACTTCATGATCGCGTCCGTCACGCCGACGAGCAACGCCGCCGCGACCGTCCCGCGGAACGTGCCGAGCCCGCCGACGATGACGACGACGAACGCCGGCAGCAGTGTCTCGGCGGCCAACGGCACCGACGCGGCCCAACTGGGGTCCCACGCGAGCAGGACGCCCGCGGCGCCGGCGATCCCGGTGCCGAGCGCGAACACGACGGTGAACACCTGCCGCACGTCGACGCCCAACGCCGCCAACATCTCGTCGTCCTCGCTCCCGGCCCGGACGTACAGCCCGTACCGGGTCCGGGTGAGGAACGCCCACACGCCAACGACGGTGAGTATCCCGAACAGAATCTGGAACAGCTCCAACCCGTCGACGGCCACGCCGGCGACACCGATACCCTCGCCGAGCACCGCCGGCCGGGTCGCCAACGCGTCCTGCCAGTCGGAGATGGGTTGGATACCGTAGAACAACAGGACGATCCGGGCCACCTCTTCCAAGATGAGCGTCACCCCGAAGGTGAGCAGGATCTGGTACAGCGGTGGCCGGTCGTAGATCGGCCTGACGAGCGCGATCTCCATCCCGCCGCCGAGTGCCGCCAGCGCGCCGAACGCGACCAGGGTCGCGACGAAGAAGGCGAGGAACCGCACCGGATCGCCCGTCGCACCTCCGACGAGTAAGACGGTGACGAGCCCGCCGAGATACGCGCCCAGCATCGTCACAGCGCCGTGAGCGAAGTTCAACACGCCCATCAGCCCGAAGATCAGACTCAACCCGGCGGTGATCATCACGTACAGTGCCGCCAACGACAACCCCTCGACGGCGACCCCCGCCAGCGTCGACGGCCGGAGAAACTCGAAGAGGGTGTCGAGAAACAACAGTGTCGGAAGTGTTGCGAGTGTACTCATGCCGAAAGATACCTCCTGAGTCGTTCAGAGTCCGCGTCGACGGCGTCGGCGTCACCCGTGTCGACGACGGTGCCGTGGTCGACGACGTAGAACCGGTCGGCCAGATCCAACGCCAACGGCAGGTTCTGTTCGACCAACAGGATCGTCGCCTCCCGTGCGGCGTCCGCCAACGCCTCCGCGACCGCGTCGACGATCATCGGTGCCAACCCCTCGGAGGGCTCGTCGACGAGCAACAGGTCGTTGCCGCCGACCAGCCCGCGGGCGACGGCGAGCATCTGTTGTTGCCCCCCAGAGAGGTCGCCCGCGTCGGCGGCCCGCCGCTCCCGGAGGTCGGGGAACCGGTCGAACGCACGCTCCAGTCCGGCGTCCACGTCCTCACTCTCCGGCACGGCCGCACGGACGTTCTCGGCGACGCTCAACTGCGCGAAGATCCGGCGTTCCTCCGGCACCCACCCGACCCCCCGTTGGGCGACCTCGTGGGTGTCCAACCCGACGAGCTCCTCGCCGCGGAACGTCACCGACCCCTCGCGGGGCGGGGTGAGCTGGAGGATCGACCGGAGTGTCGTCGTCTTCCCGACGCCGTTCCGGCCGATCAACGCGACCACCTCCCCCTCGTGGACCTCTAAGTCCACGCCTTCGAGGATGTGG
>JAHENP010000206.1 GCA_018609965.1 Haloferacaceae archaeon | reverse complement strand
TACGTCGACGAGATCCAACGCGCCCAACAGGAGACCGTGTTGGACAAGATCGTCAGACCCGCCCGGTTCCGCATTCTCCAGGACCACACGTTCCGCCAGAACGACCCCGCGGTGGTCGGCGTCGAGATCGTCTCGGGGACGGTCCAGAACAACCGCAACGTCGCCCTGTTCGACGGTGACGAACCCGAACGGGTCGGCGAACTCTCCGGGATTCAGGAACAGGGTGACGACGTGGAGGAGGCCCGCGCCGGCAACCGCGTCTCTGTCGCCATCGACGGCCCGACGGTCGGCCGCGACATCGAGGAGGGTGACGAACTGTGGACGGAGCTCCCGGAGAAACACGCCAAGATCCTCGAACAGGAACTGACCGAGGAGATCACCGCCGACGAACGCGAGACGCTGAAGGCGTATCTCGACCGCCGCCGGAACAAAGATCCGTTCTGGGGGAAATAAACGATTTGTGTGGCTATCTGTTTACACAGATTCAATGGCAGTAACTGACACTCGGAGCCAGCCTCGCCGAACTATTTCGTTAATATGATTCATTTGTACGTACATTCTTATTGATTGATTATAAAAGTGAATATCTAAGCATCTATCAACGGAGCATTCAACCGTAGGACGAATGAGTAGCGAATATGACCACTGTATGCGAACTATTGACTGAGATAAGCTCCTGCTCTCATTTTAATGAAGTGGTCAACATTGCCGAACCCTGTTTCAATTTGGCTGTCAATTACGTTTCCATAAACAGTAATTGGATCTGCAATGTGCCCCCACGTTTCTAGTGGGAACATTAAGGACTCCATTTTAAAGAATCCAAGATTCCATTTCATCTTCTCCAGTTCAGACACATCCTCAACGGACTCCTCAGAGATCACTCCAGCTATCCACTTACTCCCACCCATTTCTCTAGTTATATAATTATTTTTATGAGTAATAAAATCAATATGTCCTGAGATTGCAACCTCACTATGGTCTTTTGTTGTATCCAAATCAGCTTGATTTGTTTCTACGGCATCTCTAAATTCGGACCATAAGCTTTCTTCCCAACCAGCTGATACACTGAATCCTAATGCCCCGCCTCCAAGACTATTTACGCCGCCACTACGTCGTTGTAAATACTGCCAATCGCAATATAGGGCCGTATCATCAGAAAATTCTACTTTCCCCCAAGAAAAATTCGATGGAGAAGTAATGAGACGTTGGAGAAAGATGTTATTTATTGGGTAATCGAATTTCTCTGCAATTTTGAGAGTCTTATCATAAAACGCCTTTTTAGTTGGTGAGATTCTTTTTGGCGATGCAGGTGTATCAGACTCTTTCTTGTTATGTGAAAAAGAGATAGAAATTAAATCGGAAATATCGGAATGTGGAATTCCAATCTTATAGTCATACCCAACTGAACAGTATTTTATAACCAAATGCTTGTCCTGATTAGATGGATATTTTTTATTGGTGGGAGTTGAAGGATCAGCATAAATCATATTGCCAGAGGTGAGCAGTATGAAATTGGGCCTGTCCCGCGAATTCATTGCTTCCTCAATCTTTTGCTCTGGCATCGGTTCAAGATCCATGCAAGGGGATATACACTGTAATGGTAAAGAAAGTTTGCATAGATTGGCCATTATGAACCCGACGTGATTTTTTCAGGCTGACTCGAAGAGTGGGTACGCACCACAATCGGAACGATGGTCCGTCACGCCGAATTATGTCCGTAGCGTCATCATCAATCACGGAAGTGTAGATGTCCGTCACATCAAAGTAGTGGTGCACAAAGGCCTGTTTGACCATCGGCGCGAGAATCTGATTTTTGGTGTATTGAACGGCAAAAGTGTCCCGTAGGGCGTGCGGAGTTACCGATCTACGACCCTCTGGCCGCCCGAGAGCATTGCTTCCAACTCTGCTCGTATCTGTCAGATGATAAGTTATAAGAAACCTACGGCGTGGCCACACCACCACTCGAACGAACCACGAGTATCCTTCAGAAGATGTTCCCCCGAAACAGGGAGAAATGTATTAGTAGTCGCGTGTCCTACACCAGTACGGGTGTGGAAGAATGGCAACGAGCAACCACAGTAGCGACAGCGCTGGAGAGTACGCCAACCAGTCGCTCTCGCGGTACGACCTGTTGCTGGCGGCCGTCCCGGTGCCGTTGGTGACCGGGGTCGTGACAGCCGCCACACTCGGCACGCTGCCGGTGACGAACGGCCTCGGTGCAGGTGCGCTCGTCTCGATGTTGATCGTCCTCTACGGCATGTTCTTCGCCGCCCCGAACGCCTGACACGACCGGCAGTTCACCCACACGTCTCGGCCGAGGGTTCAAGTACGGTGCCGTGACCAGACGCCTCGTGTTCGACGCACCCGCGGAAGGGATCTACGTCTGGCTGGGACTGGCCGCCGTCGCGGCGGCGACACTGACTACCGCGGTCGGCCTGCCGACCGGGCCACCACCCGCGCCGACGCAGGCGGCGACGACAATCGACACAGTCGCCGGAAGCGAGGCGCCGGCAAGTGCGACACACGTTCTCGCCGCCGACCGCGTCCGAATCGGTCCGGGGAGTTTGACCGTCCGCGCCGACGGCACGACGGCAACGGCCGAGTTCCTGTACGGTCCGATTACGGTCGCCGGCGACGGCGCGTTGGCGGCGCTCGCCCGCGGAGTGTCGCCACGTCAGTTGTTCGACGCGCCGTCGACACTGCGACAGGCCGTGACGGCCGCTCGCGAGCGAGTGCCGACCTGGCGGTCCGGATCACGGCTCCGGGTCGCGCGGGTCATGTGGGGGCCGGTGACGGTGACGGTGGTCGATGTCCAGTAGCGCGGAGTCGCCGGTCGTCGGGTTAGTCGCGGCCGCGACCGTCGTGGCGGCGGTGAGCGGCTACGCACTGGTGCTCGCCGACGCAGACACACCCACGGACCGCGACGAGACGGTCGCGACGACCACGCTCTCGCGTGCACACACGGCGGTCACGAGCGGCGGCGTCGCCGTCCCGGCGCGGCTGGCGAACGCGACAAGCGCCGTGCCGCCGGAGTACGATCTTCGGGTGACGCTGTCGGCGGCCGGGCGAAACTGGCGCGCCGGGGACCAGCCGCCGAGCGATCCCGCCGCGGTCGCGGCAGACGACCGGCGGGTAGGGGTTGCCGTCGGCCCTGGTCGGATCAGACCCGGTCGCCTGCGGGTGGAGGTGTGGCGGTGACGAGCGCCGTCTTGGACGCGGCGTTGTGTCTGTTGTTCGTCAGCGCCGCCGTCGTGACCGTCGTCGACGCCCGCAACCGCGCCGGGTCGCCGGAGCCCGACAGTTTCGGAGCAGACCACGCGGGTCGCGTCTCGATTCAGACGCTGACGACGGTGACGACGACACTCACGGCACAGGTGCCGACGCCGAACCGACCGGAGACGGTCGAGTGGAGACGACGCGGGACACTCGCCGAACTGCTCGCGGTCGGACTCGCAGACGACGCCGTGCGGGATGCCGTTCGCGGTGTCGTCACACGACTGCTCCCGCGGCGGACGGCCGTCCGCGTCCGGTCTGCCACCGACCGTACGTTCGTCGGGTCCGACACCACCGAACTGCCGCAGTCAGGGTTTCGCGTCGGCCCACGGCCACCCGCCGGCGCCGTCGGTGCCGCGAGCACGACACTCCCGACCGCGACGGACGGCCGAGTCAGACTCACCGTCAGGTGGTGGTGGTGAGTCTCGCCGTCCGGCTCCGTCGGCTGGCGAGGACCGACCGCGCCCGGGTGCCGTTCGCGCTCGTCGGCGTCGTCTTACTCGTCGGAGCGCTCGTGTACGCAGGAACGTTGGGTACCCGCGGCCCAGTCGACCGACGCGACGCGACCGGCACGGCACTCGACCGCGCGGAGACAACCGCTCGGACAGCCGTCCGTGTCGCCGGTCGAGCGGCAGTGCGTGAGACAGCGCGCGAGCCGGTCGTCGTGCCGGCCGACACGACAGCCGGCGAGGCGATCACCGACAGCCGACTCCGTGGGACCGTCGCACTCCGGACGGCCGTCGCCGTCCGCCGCGCGCTCGGGACGACACGGGTAGGAGCTGTCACCGTCGAGAGCAGTCTCGCGGGTCCACCCACGGGGTGGAACGCGAGCCGACTGGTCGACCGGATCGGCGTCGTCCCGACCGCAGACGGCGCGGGCGTGGAGCTTCGGGTGCCGGTCGTCCACACTGCCCGACGCGACGGAGCAGTGATCACACGTCGGCAGGACACGCTCCGTGTTCGGCTCCGAATCCCGTTGTTCGCGGTCGCCGAGCGGGTGCAACGGTACGAGCGCCAGTTGAGCCACGGACCGATTCAGCCGGGGCTCGGCCGGCGACTCGGCGGGCGACTGACCGCACTGGCGGAGGCACGCGGGCTCGCACAGTACGGCGGCGCCGGGATCGAGAACGTTGTCGCGAACAGACACGTCGCCGTCGCGACGAACGGAGCGATCCTCCGGACACAGCGCACGACGTTCGGCCGAGCCGACGCCACCGGACGGGGCGCGCTCGTCAGAGCGGTCGCGCGGACAGCGGTCGACGACACGTTGTCGGTCGCCGCAGGCTCTGCTCCGCCGGTCTCACGCCGTCAGGCTATTCTTCAGGGTGTGCGCGCGACACACGACACACAGCCACGGCTCGCGGAGACGGGAAAGCCGACGACAGTCGTCGGCGTCAACCACACCGCCGACACGGCGTATCTCGACGCGCTGTCGGATATCGACGAACTGGCCGAGAGAGCGTACCGCGGTCGGGTCCAGCGACAGATCGACACCACCCGTGAACGGCGCGGCCGGGAGCCGCCGCCACACACCCCCGGCCGGAACTGGACACTCGTCGGGCAGACGACGACCGAACGCACTGTCGTCGTCAACCGCAACCGGGTGACGCCACGCGGACGGACTCTCCTCGTCGCCGAGCGCACGCTCCGGGTCCGGTACGTCACGGTGCGTCGGTGGCGACACGACCCACCCGAGGCCAGTCGAACGCTCGTCGACCGAACAGAGACGCCTCGACCAGAGACGAGTCGGACCCGCGAGACACGAGTGCGGTGGAGCGACCGCTACCGTGTTCGGGTTCGCGACACGGGCGTCTATGACCCGACACTTCCCGGGCCGACAGGGCGAACCGATCTGGTGTTCCGACGCGGCGGTGCACACGACGGGCAGAATCTCGCCCGGGCGGCGAGACGAGCGGTGCCGTCACCCGCGACGGTCGACCGGATCGCGTTCCGGGCCGTCAAACGGGGTGACAACACCCGGAGCCGTCGCCTCCAGGGACAGATCCCGCCGGGCGTCGAGCAGTGGCTCCAGCGCGACCTCGCCGGGCTCCGGGAACGGGTTCGGAACCTGAGCGTCCGCGTCGACGGTGGTGCGCTCGCGGCCGGACATCTCACCCCGACGGACGCGTTGCTCGCCGAACTTACCGACCGGCGCGCGACGCTGATCGACGCCGACCCGCCGTACGACGGCGTCGCGGGCAGACTCCGAGCTGCGATCCGGGCGCGGTATCTCCGTGCTGTCGCGACCCGCCTCCGCAAGCGCCGGGAGGCGGCCGCGACGGCTGGCACCGTCCGTCGGGCACTCGTCGACGCGGTGCCGGTGACCGGCGATCAGCTCCGAGCGGCCACACGCGCGGCGGCGACAGACGCCGCGCCACCTCCCCGTGTGGTCGTCGAGGGTCCTGGCGGGGCGTTCACGCTCGTCCCGGACGCGGCACCGTCGTATCTCACGCTCGGGCCGGTCCCCGGCCGGGTGGACGACGATCTTTCGAACGACACCAGGGTGACGCCGTTGGCAACGCGCAACGTGAACGCCGTCACCGTGCCGTTCGCCGACACCGGCGACGCTGTCGCCGGTTGGCTCGCAACCGACACACAGACGACAACACTCGGGACAGCCGGCCGGGCGCTAGCGGCGACAAACCGCACGCTCGCGGCGTCGTCACTCCATGCAGATGTCGACCGGACGGCAGTGCAGGCAGATCGCACCAAGCTCCGGCGGGCAACCTCGCCGGGTGTCGACCGCGTCGAACACGCCGTCCGAGACCTCTTGGAACGCCGACTCGGCGTCTCGCAGTCGGAGGCACGCGAGACCGTCACGGCGGCAAGCGCCGGTCGCGGGGTAGGGGTCCGAGCCGCTGCGGCCGCGAACGGGAGCTACGCGACGACGGTCGCGGCTACTGCCGGCCGCCGACACGACCTTTCGCCATCGGCCCGTGACGAACTAGCCGTTCGGCTCCGGGTCGAACTCCGGGCGGTCGTCAAGAAACGGGTGACAGTGCCGGCCGACCCCGTCGCCGCGGCCGTCGACGGCCGGCGGCGACTCGTCGACAGGGTGGTCACAGAAGCCGCCGCCCAGGGCACGGAACGCGCCGGCGAGCGACTCCGGAAACGACTCCTGCCGGAGGCGTTCGAGACCGTCCTCGCCGGGCTCCCGGTCGCGCCCGTGCCGGGCTACTGGTACGCGACGGCCAACCTCTGGTACGTCGCGGTCAGAGGTGAACACCCGTCGTTCACTGTCACCGCCCGGCGGCCCGGATCGAACCACACGCGACTCCGCTACACCCGCCGGAACGCGACCGTCCGGGCCGACGTGGACGCCGACGGCTACGAGGAACTGCTCGGACGGAACCGACCGGTCAGGTTCCGGACGGAGACGGTCGCCGTCGCCGTCGTCCCGGCCGGCAAGAACGGTGTCGGTGACGTGGACGGAAACGCCGACGAACGCTCGTCGGGGTGGGCCTGTCCGGACGGCGTCGCCTGTGTGACGACCGCAGACGCGAACCAGACGGACGCGACAGCGTCGGCAACCGAGACAGACACGAGGAAGCCAGTCACCGACACGCTCACTCGGCGTCGGCGAGCAACGACGAGCCGGTCATCTCTGGCGGTGGTTCGATCCCCAGAAGCGACAACAACGTTGGCGCCACGTCTGGAAGACTCCCGCCGTCCCGAACGGCATTCCCGCCGTCACCACCCGCGGGCGTCAGTGAGACGAACGGCACCGGGTTGAACGTGTGTGCCGTGTGCGGGTCGTCTGCGGTCCCCATGTCGTCGGCGTTGCCGTGGTCGGCAGTGACGAGCGCGTGTCCGCCGGCGTCGGCGACGGCCGTCAACAATCGGTTGAGCTGTTCGTCGACCGCCTCACAGGCCGCGACGGTGGCGTCGTAGTCGCCCGTGTGGCCGACCATGTCCGGGTTGGCGTAGTTCAACACGAGCACGTCCGGGTCCCGGTCGGCGATCACGCGCCGAGCGGTGTCGGTCACCTCACTCGCACTCATCGCTGGCGTCTCGTCGTAGGTGGGTACGTCCGGCGACTCGACGATCTGACGGATCTCCCCGTCGAACGCCACCTCACGGCCGCCATTGAGGAAGTAGGTGACATGGGCGTACTTCTCTGACTCGGCGATCCGGAGCTGTGTGAGTCCGTGGTCCGACAACACCGCTCCCAACGTCGCCGCCGGCTGTTCCGGCGGGAATGCGACCGGGAGATCGAACGTCTCGTCGTACTCGGTCATCGTGACGAGTTCGACCGTCGGCGGCGTCGTCGCCACCCCCTCGGTGTGCCAGTCGTTGGGCCGCACGTCGGCGAGCATCCGGGTCAGCTGGCGGGCGCGGTCCGCACGGAAGTTACAGAACACCGCCGCGTCGCCGTCCGCGAGCCCAGCGTGGTCGCCGACGACGGTCGGCTCGACGAACTCGTCGGTGTCGCCGCGGTCGTAGGAGGCCTCGACGGCCGCGACCGCGGAGTCGGCGGTGTGGTCGGCCTCGCGG